>NZ_JBNGPA010000005.1:0-286441 GCF_050589845.1 Carboxylicivirga agarovorans
TTAAAATTTTAAATATCTCTAGAAATTTTAATAGCTCTAATTGACTTCAGGTTTCACTTTTTACCTTTTCTATTTTATCGTTTAAAATAGGTACTATCCAATATTTTCAAAGATCTTTTGAGCTTTTTGCTCTTGTAAAAGTAAGTGTTTCACCACTGTCCTTTTCTTTTCTTTTTAACCTCTCTCGTTTAAGAAGCGGCTGCAAAGGTAAGAAGTTTTTATTCTATTTTCCAAAATTATTTTTGAAAATTTTTTGACTTATTTTTTGACGCGAACTTGCAAGATAATATACCCGGCTTTTGTTGTCAATACTCCCTTTCACTTTGCCTGTCATTATGTGTCGATAAATGAGCTAAATCCCTTATCAACCGTGCCTTCCAGATGAACCGTTGTTCTCAAAAGCGGGTGCAAAATAAGGGAGTTTTTTCCGTATCTCCAAATGTAAAATCACAATTTTTTAAAAGAATCTTTCCCGGTCGGCGCTTAAGAGTTGATTTGATGGTGATTATCGGTGGAATATTTTTTTAAGAAATTTGAGGGTGCTTGATGGAGCCTTCTTCAGTCAGCTTATCAATGCTGTTTTTAAGAGGTCGTCGCCTGTTAGTTCTTTCCAATTAAACTCAGACCAAACTCAGACCAAACTCAAACCAAACTCAGACTAAATTCGACTCAGGCTGAATTTAATATGTATTTGGTATGCGTTTATTGTGTGTTTAAACTGGGTTTAGTATGAAAATGTATTGGAAGTGATGGATAGTGGGGTATAAAAAAAGGGCGCCTTGCGGAGCCCTTGTGATACTATCTGAGATTATAATCTATTTTAAATCCTGCGTATACTCTCAATCTTCACCATCGTATTCAACATTTGATTAGTATTATCTAAGGTGTGGATCTTTTTAACGACACTCATACCTTTAATAACTCTGCCAAAAGCGGCAAAACCCTGACCATCGGGATTTCTTTTACCTCCATAGTCCAACTCCGGCATATCTCCAACACATATAAAAAACTCCGATGACGCTGTTCCCGGCCCCAATCGCGCCATACTTATTGTACCGTCTTTATGAAATACATTGGTTTCTTCTGTTGTCTCATGCGGAATGGTGCTTAAAGCATTAACCAATTCGTCATCAAATAATCCTCCCTGTATTACTTCAATCTTAACCGGATTATTTTCCTGGTTAGATTGGGTAACAACTCTGTAAAAAACAGCACCGTCGTATTTGCTTTCATCCACAAGCTTTAAAAAGTTAGATGCTGTATGCGGAGCTTTCTTTTCAAAAACCTCTATAACTATATTGCCTTCTGCTGTCTTTATTTCAACAAGCGGATTGGAACTGCAAGCTCCAATAAACAAAAGCGCCACCATATAAAATACAATTCTCATGTCTTTCTTTTTAATATAAATGATAGTACTAAAATAATAACCAGAACCCCAACCACAACAAATGCCCAATAATTAGTGGTACGGTATTTCAATATTAAACTATAATCCCGGTAAGCAAAGTTTCCACGTTTAAAATGCCATTTTGCTTTACTGCCTTCAATTGAAACTGCATTCGTATCATATATTAATCCAGGTGTCTCTGCCTCGGCAAAATATTCCGTTTCATTAAGAAGAAGAACTTCGTCATCTATTTGCCTTTCAAATTCTGCAAAATAATCATCACAGTAGGCCTCGCTCACCCATGAGGAACCAAGCCGCTTATCCATCAACTGACATAGCTCCTCCAATTCAGGCCCATCCTCAATAGATGATTCGAAAATCTGCATTACAAATAATGAGTCTCCGCCGCCCAGTGCACCTTTCCCATTGGCAGAGGCATAATTATTCAAAAGATTAAAATACTCAATACCTAAAGAGGCTGTCATGAATTTCCAAAACTTTAACTCCCCTTGTTCATCAAAGGCTTCTTTTTCCAAATCGGTCATCGTTTCAACACACGATGTGTCACCGGCAAACAGATAGGCATATTCTTCTTCATTCAGATAATCATCTATTGAAAGATGATGAAATGGGAATCGTTGCAGGTATGTCTCAGTATATTCATGAAAGTTATAAAACCAGGCGAAGCTACTCTTAAGCTCTGATTTAATATTATCCTTATGGGTTGAATCATTACTCAAATACAGAGATTGATTCACCGCTCCCACAGATTCAAAGGTTTTTTCGGCAATTGCCATAAAAATGGTGTCTCCGTTTTCCTTATCAATCATCTTATCGTAACTAAGATTCCACCCCTCATTAATATCAAACGAAAATGGGTTCTTATATACCTGTGACGAATCACCCTCAGCGATTACTCGTTTAAAAACTGTCCCATCATCATTGATACGGGTATAATATCTATAGGTAACGTCTCCACATGCTGATAAGATGAACAGCAATGTAATTAATAAGCATCTTGCATTCATAACATTGTAGTTTATTTATTCATCCATTCACAAAAACCATATTCACGACGAAGCTGCCAGGCACTCAGTCGAATGTCTTCACCGGCATGATAGGCCTGGAAATCAACAGGTGAATAACGCTCTATCTGAGTCAACAGGTTTTCAACAAAGGAAAATAGTTCCGCATTTTCAATTTGAAGAAGCTGCACACTTCCTTTATTTAATATCACATCATCATTATGGCGCATCATTGCATTTGTTTCCAGCAGTTTGGTCAGCAAGTCATTGGCCGTCATCCGGCATTGCCAGTCCGATTTGTAAATAACCGGATCATTGGATGAGCGAATAGCCAGTCGGCTCTCCCAGGTATACACTTCTAACCATGTATATACACCACAACAAAAGAGCAAAACAACACTGGCCGCCACTCTTACGAACTTCAAAAATCCCAGGCTTTGTTTTTTTGGGGGCTCAATGCGGTCCATCACTTTTCTTTTTAGTGACCCGACATTATCCAGACTTGGTTTGTCTTTCTTTGCCTTATCCAGTAATTGTTTATAAATATCCTCGTCCATATCAAACACGTATTACTTTTTGAAGTTGTTCTCTCACTTTCTTTCGGGCCACATATAAATTGTCCTTGATCTGTTTAGCAGATAACCCTGTTATTTCAGACACCTCATGAACATCCATTTCTTCAATCTCACGCAGGACAAAAACAGCTTTCTGAAGTGCGGTTAACGATTTGCATGCCCATTTGATCTGCTCCTCCAATTCCTCGTTAAACAGGTTTTTAAGAGCATCATTCTCATTACTATCATCCTCCTTTACAGCTATCAGATCCTCTTGACTGCGCCTTTTACGCAGTATATCAATTGCCAGTCGGGTAGCGATTGTATAAAGCCAGGTTGTAAACTTTCCTTTTTTACAATCAAAACCGTCTATCTCCTGCCATGCTAAAACAAAGGCATCCTGAACCACATCCTCAGCCTCTGCCCTATTACCAACAATCCTGCACACAATTGAATAGCAATAATTAGAATAGCGTTCTACCAATACTCCAAAGGCCATTGAATTCCCTGTCCTGCTTTTTTCAATTAATATGTCGTCAGAAACTGTTTTCATTAGTTCGTTTACAATTGATACGGTAAAGTTAGGATCAGGTCGAAAATAAATATCAAAAAAGTCGCATTATGGCCCACTTGTTCGAAAACGCACACTACGAACACTGTAACATCCAACTACCCTCAATCGTCCTGTTTACAGGGGCTGACAAAAATCATGTGTTCGAAAGTGAACATTATTTCAGCATAAATTAGTCATAAATAGCCGAAGTAACAAAAGACAGAAGATACAACACCCTGTCCCTCTGCACCTTAATTCCATCGGCACGAGTATTGATACAGTGATATTAACCCATAAGATTCGATATATCTAAGAAGAAAACATTATGAGCCAAAGCATTATTCGTGTGAATCAACTTCACAAATCCTATGTAACAGGAAGTAACTCCTTACATGTATTAAAAGGCCTGGACATTGATATAAAGCAGGGAGAAATGGTTTCCATTATGGGATCATCCGGTTCCGGTAAATCCACGCTTTTAAATATCCTGGGTATCCTTGATAACTATGATGAAGGAGAATATTATTTGAATAACATTCTTATTCAAAAAATGAGTGAGCGAAAAGCAGCTGCATTCAGAAACAAATACATTGGTTTCATTTTCCAGTCATTTAATCTTATTTCTTTTAAAAATGCCATGGAAAATGTCGCCTTACCACTTTACTACCAGGGCGTCAGTCGCAAAAAACGCAATGCAAGGGCACTGGAACTCCTTGACAGATTAGGGCTTAAAGAGTGGTGGAACCACACCCCCAGTGAATTGTCAGGTGGACAAAAACAGCGTATAGCCATTGCGCGCTCTCTTATTTCTGAGCCTAAGGTTATACTTGCCGATGAACCAACCGGAGCATTGGACACGCAAACCTCATATGAGGTAATGGATATCCTTAAAGAGGTTAATGATTCAGGTATAACAGTCATTATCGTGACTCACGAAAATGATATTGCCGACATGACCCAGCGTGTTATACGACTTAAAGATGGATTGATTGAGAACAACCAAAGCAATCCCATAATTGCCCCAAGCGGACAAACGATTTATGCTAACTCATAATCCGGATTAGTCATGATAGATTATTTTCAAGAGATATTATCTACGCTCAAGCAAAATAGGCTGAGAGCGATTATGACGGGCTTTAGTGTGGCTTGGGGTATTTTTATGCTTATCATTCTATTGGGTTCTGGTAAAGGGCTGGAGAATGGAATGGAGTTCAATTTCAAAAACACCTCTAAAAATGCTCTTTGGATATGGAGCAGGCGTACACAAGTTGCTCATGATGGTTTAAAAGCAGGTCGACGCATCAACTTTACAGTTGCTGATGGAGAGATGTTACAACGCAAGTTTGAAGATGACATGGATAATTTTTCCGGTCGCTTTCATCTTTGGGGAGATTTCCCGGTTACATACAAAAATGAATACGGTGATTTTAGGATAGAAGGCATCATGCCTGAATTTAAGAAGATACAACTTGTTGATATGGTTCAGGGGCGATACATAAACGACCTGGACATAAAAAAACACAGAAAATCGGTTATTATATCAGAGCCTGTAAAAAAGCACTTATTCAAAGATGAGGAAGCAATAGGACAATACATACGTATCAGTGGGGTACCTTTTATGGTTGTTGGGATTTTCCAGGATCCTGAGGACAAAGACAGAAAGCAATGTTACATGCCATTAACGACCACCCAACGTATTTTCAATGGCAATAACCGCTTAACTGAAATGGCCATTGCAACCAATGCCACAACCGTTGCCGAAAACCAACGCATAGAAGAGGAAGTACGAAACATGCTGATTGAGCGCCATCGCGTTGCTCCGGAAGACAAGCAGGCAATTGGCATATGGAATACACTGGAAAGCTTTAAACAGGCACAGGGTGTTTTTGCGGGTATCAGAATGTTTGTATGGGTTATTGGTATCATGACAATTATTGCCGGAATTGTTGGAGTTAGTAATATCATGATAATACTGGTAAAAGAGCGAACTAAAGAAATTGGAATCCGAAAAGCAATCGGCGCTACACCGTTCTCAATCATTCGCCTGGTTTTATCTGAATCAGTATTAATAACAGCGCTGGCAGGATTCTTCGGACTGGTGGCCGGAATGGGCTTGCTGGCCGGTGTGTCAGCCATATTGCAGCAAATAGCAGTGGAAAATCAAGACGTGCAAAGAGCGTTCTTTAACCCATCGGCAGACCTTGGCGTAGCAGTTTCCGCACTGGTGATTCTGGTTACAGCGGGACTAATAGCGGGTTACATTCCTGCGAGAAAAGCCTCGGCTATACGACCTATTGAAGCTTTACATGATGAATAAAATCTAACCCAAAGTCAAAAGCTATGTTTGATAAAGACAGATGGCAAGAAATATTCAACGCCATTAAAACAAATAAATTACGAAGTGTTTTAACCGCCTTTGGTGTTTTATGGGCCATTTTAATGCTGGTTGTAATGACCGGTGCCGGAAACGGGCTTAAGAATGGTGTATACGAAGGAGTTAAAGACTTTGCAACCAACAGCGGGTTTGTATGGGCGCAAAACACAACTATTGCATACGAAGGCTTTAAGCGTGGACGCAATTGGCAGATAAATAACGATGACATTCAAGCCATTAAAGACCAGGTACCCGAAGTAGAAGTGATATCACCACGATTAAACGGATGGAACCTTCGTAGTGGTGAAAATATTGTTCGGGGTAAACGTTCGGGTGCATTCAATGTGATGGGTGATTATCCAAGTTACCGGGATATTGATCCTTGTACTATGCCATATGGGCGTTATATCAACGATGAAGACATCAGACTAAAAAGAAAGGTCTGTATCATTGGGGAGAAAGTATATGAAGTCATGTTTGATGAAGGAGAAGATCCGGTAGGTCAATACATCAGGGTCAACGGCGTGTACTTTATGGTAGTTGGGGTTTTTAAATCAAATAATCCCCAGATTAATATCGGGAGTAATAAAAAAGAAACCGTATATCTGCCATTTACAGCCATGCAACAAACCTATAACTACGGTGACCAGGTTCATTACTTTGGATTAGTCGCTAAAAAGGGTCATAAAGTAGAAAATGTTATCGATAAAATAACCCCGATACTTCAAAAGAACCATAAGTTATCGCCTGAAGATAATGAGGCCATTGGCAAATTCAACCTTGAGAACCAGATTAAAACAATGAACTTCATCTTTTTGGGAATTGACATTCTGATATGGGTTGTTGGTATTGGTACCCTTATAGCAGGAGCTGTAGGTATTAGTAACATCATGTTGGTTGTTGTAAAAGAGCGAACCAAAGAAATTGGGATACAGCGTGCGATAGGTGCCAAACCCGCAATTATAGTGAGTCAGCTACTTACCGAATCTGTTTTCCTTACGACAATAGCCGGGTTTATAGGCCTGGCAATAGGAACAGTGGCACTATACCTTGTTGATATGGCCGTTGATGCATCAAGGGCTGCCGGAAATGGCGAGGAGGAAACATTCTTCCTGAATCCGGAAATTGGTTTACCACTGGCCATTGCCGCATTAGCAATGCTGATATTAGTGGGCTTAATAGCAGGATTAATCCCTGCGCTCAAAGCCATTAGGATTAAACCTATTGAAGCACTTAGACACGAATAAAAAAGAACATACTAGAAACTATAAAAAATCTAAACTCATGAAGAAGGTATTTAAAATATTAGGTGGTGTAATATTTATCGCATTAGTTGGTTGGGTTATATTTTACTTATACAATCAATCAAAGAAAGACCCTGTTGTTTATGAAACCGAACTGGCAGAAGTAACCAACATTATTAAGAAAACAGTGGCTACCGGATCAGTCGTTCCTCGTAAAGAAATAGACATTAAACCACAGGAAAGTGGTATTATAACAGAAATATATGTGGAAGCCGGGGACGAGGTGCAAAAAGGTGACTTAATTGCCAAAGTACAGATCATCCCTGAGATGATCCAGGTAAATAACGCTGAAGCCCAGTTAAAGAGAGCTGAAATCAGTTTTAAAAATGCTAAAATTGAGTATAAGCGTAAGAAAGAATTATTCGACACCGGTGTTATTCCTGAATCAGAGTTCCTGGAAGAACAATTACGCTATGAAACGGCTGAAGCAGATAAGTTAGCAGCTGAAAACAACCTGCAGCTGATCAAAGAGGGTGTTACCAACAATGCCAAGGGACAGACCAACACATTGATTCGCTCAACCATTACAGGGATGATTCTGGATGTACCAATTAAAGAAGGTAACTCGGTAATTAAGAGTAATACTTTTAACGACGGAACAACGATTGCTGTGGTTGCTGACATGGGCAAGATGGTGTTTGAAGGAAAAGTTGACGAAACTGAAGTTGGTAAAATTAAGCAGGGAATGGCACTTTTACTATCTATTGGAGCTATTGAAGACCAGCAATATGATGCAACCCTTGAATCAATCGCCCCTAAAGGTGTTGAAGAAAATGGTGCCATCCAGTTTGAAATTAAGGCTGCAGTTGAACTGAAGGAAAATCAGTTTATCAGAGCCGGATACAGCGCCACTGCTGATATTGTTCTTGACAGACGCGATAGTGTACTGGCCATCAAAGAAAAGTTGATCACTTTTAGTAATGACTCTGCTTTTGTTGAGGTAGAGACTGGTGAGCAACTATTTGAAAAGCGACTTATTACTACCGGATTATCTGACGGTATTAAAATTGAAATTACAGATGGAATCTCGAAAGAAGATAAAATTAAGATTCCTAAAATCTAATTTCAGTAATTATTAATATTTTAGTAGTTACAACACCCGGCATCGTCCGGGTGAATTAACCAGAAGAGAAAACTTAGGCTCACACCTATCAAAAAAATTATCTATGAAATCAATAATTGCTATTGCCACTTTTTGTTTGTTGGCAATCAATATCCAGGCGCAAGACTCGTTGAAAGTCGAGTGGCAGGGACAGAAAAAACAATGGTCATTACTAGAGTGCATTAACTACGCGCATACGAATAACATTACTATTCAACGCCAGACGGTTAATACCCAATACCAGGAAAACCTTCTGAAACAAAGTAAACTTGATCGTCTTCCTGATTTAAACGCCAGCACCGATGGTTCTTTAAGTTTTGGTTATACATGGGTACAGCAAGAGGCACAGAATGTTGACCAGACGATACAATCTTTGGGAATCAGTGCCAATAGTAACATTAATGTTTTTAGTGGCTTAACCGCCTCTAATACCATTAAACGCAATAAAGTTAATCTTCTTGCAGCCATAGAGGATATGGAAAAAACCAAGAATGATATCGGATTGCAAATCACCGGTCATTATCTGCAAATCCTTTTTGACAAGGAACTGCTTAACGTGGCTGAAGAGCAATATGAAACAAGTAAGTTACAAGCTGAGCGCACCAAGAAACTGGTTGATGCAGGAAGCCAGGCCATGGGTAGCTACCTTGAAATCAAATCTCAGGCTGCGAAAGAGGCCTTGAATGTCACTCAGCAACAAAATGCGCTGGGAATATCATTATTGGATTTAGCACAGTTGCTGGATTTGGAAAGACCTATTGAATTTGACATTTTAAGCCCTGAACTACCTGAGTTAAGCGCCTTTACTCCAGAGCCGCCTGCAGACATTTACTCGATGGCACTGGAAATAATGCCCGAGATTAAAAGTGCTACTTACAATACTGAGAGTGCAGAATACGATCTTAAAATCGCAAAAGGAAATTATTACCCTACACTTGGTGTAGGAGCCGGTATGTCAACCAATGCCAACTGGTTAGCAGACGACCCCTATGACTCAAACCGATCATTGGATGAACAGTTTAAAACCAACAGGAACACATATGTTGGTGCTCGTTTAAGCATTCCTATTTTCAACCGCCTGCAGGCACGAAATAATGTTGCCAATGCAAAACTCGGTGTTATGGATGCACAATACCTGTTAAAGCAGGAAAAGCTTAACCTGCGTAAAAAAATTCAGCAGGCATACGGTAATGCGGTAGCTTCCTACAACAAATATTTATCGAGTCAGGAAGCCGTAAATTCATTCGCTGAATCATTCCGATATACAGAGAAGAAGTTTAACGTTGGATTGGTTAACTCTGTTGATTACAACGTGGCTAAAACAGACTATACCCGTGCTCAGTCTGATTTGCTACAGGCCAAGTACGAATATATTCTAAGAACCAAGATTCTTGACTTTTACAAAGGCATTCCTATTGAACTTTAAGGCTTCATAATACCCTTTTATACCCTTATTATTAATATACCGGATATTGTTTCACCAATATCCGGTATTTTTTTTTCATAATTATAAAAACTTATGTCTGTGGCTTCCTGTCATATCAAAGTTATTTATAAATTAGCCATGATAAATTACTGAACCTATGAAGAAACCTGTTGTTATTGCTATCGTTGCTATCGCTGTCATTATGATTGTACTTGTTATTGGTAAAAAACAAGGCTGGATTGGACAGGAATACCAGGAAAAAGTTCTGGCAGAAAAAGCACAACCGCGTACCATTACAGAAGCCATTACAGCCAATGGAAAGATAAACCCACTGGTTGAAGTCAAGATCAGTTCCGATGTGTCCGGTGAGATACTGGAACTATTGGTGGAAGAAGGACAGGAAGTTAAGCGTGGACAGGTTTTAGCCCGTATTCAACCCGATATCTACGAGCGTAACTATGAAAAGATGGAGGCATCGGTTAAGTCGGCCGAAGCTAACCTGCAACAAGCAGAAGCGCAACTTCAGCAAAAGAAATTAAACTACAACCGTAATAAACAACTGTGGGAAGATAAAACCATTTCAGAATCTGATTTTGAACAGGTAGAGTCTGAATATGAAATAGCCCTTGCCAATAAGGCCTCGGCAGAAGCATCATTGCGCAATTCCCGCGCATCATTAAAAGAAGCCAAGGATAATTTGAATCGCACAACCATCTATGCTCCAATGGAGGGTACTATTTCACGTTTAAATGTTGAAAAAGGTGAGCGTGTTGTAGGAACAGCCCAGTTTGAAGGTACTGAAATGATGACCCTGGCCAACCTGCATCAAATGGAGGTACTGGTTGATGTGAATGAGAACGACATCATCCGCGTTAGCAACAATGATACGTGTATTATTGAGGTAGACGCCTATCTGAAGCAAGAATTCAAAGGGGTGGTAACACAAATTGCCAACTCTGCTAAAACCCAGGGAACCAGCGCCGACCAGATTACCAATTTTGAAGTGAGGGTATTGATACTCCCTGAATCGTACCAACATTTAATTGAAGAGAATGCGAACAACATGTATCCATTCCGCCCTGGTATGTCAGCGACAGTAGATATCCAAACCAATACAAGGTACAATACCTTAACCGTACCTATACAATCGGTTACCACACGTCCCGATTCCATTGTGAGTGATTCAATAAAGATGGAAGTGGACAAAGACAAGCGCATAGAAGTTGTGTTTGTGGTTGAAGAAGGTAAAGCTGTCCAGAAGAAGGTTGTTCCGGGTATTCAAAACACAAAATACATTGAAATACTTGAGGGTCTTGATGAGGATGAAGAAGTGATCAGTGGCCCCTATTCAGCCATCTCACGCAAGTTAAAAAATGGCAATGCCGTTCAGGTTGTCGAGAAATTATTTGATGAGAAAGACAAATAAAGACCAAGAGAAACAGGGTGAAAGATTTTAAATATTAACACATTAATTCTTTATGAATTTGAAGTAAACAATTGGAAAATTCTGCTCTGTGTTTATTCGGCTGAATGGTCTTTTGTTTCATAATAAACAGTTCTGATCCTATTAGATACCTCATGTATCTTTGAACCTGAGCCTGTTATCTGATGTCAATATTCACCATTACTATCTTCGAAACTATTTACTATTTTTGCGCAATAATTTAAGGATATGGCAAAAATATTGAGTATTGAAACGTCTACCGGCGTTTGTTCGGTAGCATATAGTGAACATGGTAAAGTTGTTGCATCTAAGGAACTGTTTCAGGTTAATTCGCATGCATCGAACCTGACGATCTTAATTGAAGAATTGTTTGCTCAAGACAATACGCCTGAACTGAAGGATATTGATGCAGTTGCCGTAAGCAGCGGCCCTGGTTCTTACACGGGCCTGCGCATCGGGGTTTCAACAGCCAAAGGAATATGCTATGCCTTAAATAAGCCGGTGATAGCCATTGACTCCATGCAAATTTTAACACAAGCTGTAGTTAATCAGGATTGGGAATCTTCAGCCTTGCCTATTGTTTTTTGCCCTTTGATGGATGCGCGTCGAATGGAAGTTTATACTGCTGTATTTGATAAAGAGCTTAATAAACTTGAAGATATATCAGCTAAGATTGTTGACGAAGAAACATTTACAAAGTGGCTCGAAGCCAATAAGGTTGTTTTCTTTGGCAACGGAGCGGAAAAATGCAAAGATGTCATCAAACATGAGAATGCCATATTTGTAGATGACTGTCATCCTTTGGCTAAAAACCTTTCTCCACTGGCTGAAAAACACTTTGCTGAAGAAAAGTTTGAAGACGTGGCTTACTTTGAGCCTTTTTACCTGAAGGACTTTGTTGCCACAACGCCTAAAAAAAAGGTACTGTAGCAAAATCCAGTAAGTATTTCAAAGCATTTGTTTGTCATATAGAGTAAGTAATCTTATCTTAATCTCTAAAAGAAAGGCTTATGAAAAGGCTTACTATTATACTGATCAGTTTTTTACTGACAGCCAGCATGCTTGCTTCTCAGGAAGAAAAGAAGGACACTGTTTATATTCCTCCTTATCCCCTGACTGATCATCAGGCCTACCAGGGAGGTGAAAAACTCGTTTTTACGCTAAACTATGGAATAGTTACGGGAGGAAAAGCAACCCTTACCGTTGTAGACTCAATCTACAATGACACCAGGGTTCACCATGTAATAGGTCGAGGTGTAACAGTAGGCATTGCTGATGTGCTATACAAAATCAGGGATCGTTATGAGAGCTTTATCGATGTTAAAACCAATGAACCGGTAAAGGCAATCAGAAGTATTCGTGAAGGTCGCTACCGCTATTATAATGAGGTGGAGTATATCAGAGATTCATCACAGGTGCTTTCAAAAAAATCGGGTGTTCACAATGTTCAGGAAGGTATATTAGATATTCTATCAGCATTTTATTTTGCCCGAAATCATAAGTTCAATGATAATCTGGAGGTGGGCGAAGTGATTGAGTTTATGACCTATTTTTCAGATGAAAACTTTCCGCTGCGTATTCGTTACAGGGGGACAGAGGTTATTAAAACCGACTTTGGTAAAATTGAGTGTTATAAATTCTCACCTGTTACAGAAGTAGGTCGCGCCTTTAAAACAGAAGATGATATGCATGTATGGATTACGCGTGACAAAAATCGCATTCCAATGCGTGTGCGTTTTGACCTGGCTGTTGGGTCTTTTACCTGTAACCTGCATGAATTTAAAGGTCTGAAACACCCATTCAGTAGTGTACAGCATTAGTATCTAATTCACTGAAAAGGACAGCTTTTAAGTCATACAATTCGTTTTTTACGTGAATTCGTGTATTTTTGCAGCGTTTTTTAGATAATAATAATCACAATTTCAATAGTATGGCAACTACAGCTGATTTTAGAAACGGCATGTGCATTGAGTACAATGGACAATTATTTTTCATTGTACAATTCCAGCACGTTAAGCCGGGAAAAGGAGCCGCGTTTGTAAGAACAAAACTTAAGAATGTATCAACCGGTAAGGTTATTGAAAATACATTTAATGCAGGTGTAAAAGTTAACGAAGCACGTGTAGAGCGTCGTCCGCACCAATTCCTTTATAAAGATGATATGGGTTATCACTTTATGAATGCAGAGACATTTGAGCAGGTACCTATCGAAGAAGGATTAATTGACAATACTTCATTGTTAAACGAAGGAATGGAAGTTGAAGTTGTTTATCACGCTGATACAGAAACACCATTAATGGTTAACCTTCCAACAAACGTTGTATTCGAAGTAACTTACACTGAGCCTGGTGTTAGAGGTGATACATCATCTACCAACTCGTTAAAACCGGCAACAGTAACTACCGGTGCTCAAATTATGGTGCCTCTGTTTATTAACACTGGTGATAAAATTAAAATTAACACCTCAGACAATTCATATGTTGAGCGTGTAAAATAATTTTACATAAACGATCTCCACCCTGTTATAAACTTACTGCTAAATAGTTAGTAGCATCTTATAACAGGGTCTTTTATTTAATATTAAACCCTATAATAAGAAATACTGACTTTTATAGGTTTTTTTTAATACCTTAGTTGGAAAGAGTTAGCTTCTATGGTTACCCAATTGAAAAAGAAAAGGCTTCGTTTATACAAGGATAGATTGAATATCATCCTTGATATTGCGCAGACTATTAATGAAGATCACACCATTGAAGACTTACTTTCTGAATTTGAGATACTACTACGGGAAGAACTGGAAGTTGGTAAGGTATTGGTTTATACTTTCTCTAACGATGTATGGAAAAACCTTCTTATATCAGGAGTAACCGAGGAAGAGGCGGCCGCCATTGATGTTGAGAAGGATTTGTTACAGTACGAAACAATTGAAAGCATCACATTATCACATCCTCCAAATCTAAAAGGCTTTGACGCTGTTATCCCGTTATTTCACAGGTATCATGCAATAGGCTATGTATTGATAGGTGATATTGAAGAAGAGCAGCAAGGCATCAGTCCAACGATCAAACACCTCAAATTAATTCAGATTATCTCCAACCTGATCATTGTGTTTGTTGAGAACAAGCGCATGCAGCAGGAACTTCTGGAGCAAGAGGTGATAAAAAAGGAGATGGAGCTGGCATCACGTATTCAAAACCAGCTGGTTCCCAGTGAGCATCAGCTTCCAAAGACTTCAAAGCTTGATATTCATACTTATTACCAGCCTCATATGGGTGTTGGTGGTGATTATTACGATGTTTTTCGTTTATCGCGCAACACCATTGGTTTCTGTATCGCCGATGTATCGGGTAAGGGTATTTCCGCAGCCATGTTAATGTCTAATTTCCAGGCTGTCATACGCTCATTGTTTACCTATAGTGGCAACCTTAAAAAACTGATCCACCAGTTGAATGCACGTGTCAACGAAAGTGCAAACAGCGAAAAGTTCATCACGTTGTTTATTGGCAGGTATAACCTTATTACACGCCGCTTGAGTTATGTGAATGCCGGTCATTTGCCTCCCCTTTTATTTGATGCCCGCAAAAAGCAACTTAGCCATTTGGAACACGGTTGCATAGGTCTTGGGATGCTCGACTTTATCCCATCTATTGATGTAGGAAAAGTGCATATTCCCAAAGGATCAAAACTATTGGCTTTCACCGATGGTTTGGTTGAGCTGGACGATGGTAACCAGGTTGAATCGGGTGCCGAAGAAGTAGAAGCGATCATGAACAACAATCATCCCCTGGAACAAAACTTCTTAGGGCTTCGTAAAATCATTGACCGCATCGAAAAAGATGGTGCCGCCTTTGATGACATTTCCTTAATCGGGCTTGAATTCAAATAAAAAAAGCAGACATTTCCGCCTGCTTTCCTTTATTCTATCACTTAATTCTTATTGAGCAATTACCAAAAAGTAATTTTTCTTTCCTTTTTGAACCAATAAGTATTTATCATTTAAAAGGGCTGATGCATCAACTGTTGCTTCGGCATCTGCCACCTTTTCTTTGTTAATACTCATACCCCCGCCTTTAATTGTACGACGCAGCTCTCCTTTTGAAGGAAATACAGTTGCCTTTTCTGCCAGCAGGTCAACGACATTAACTCCTTCTGAAAATAAAGCCTTGTCAACTGTAAATTGTGGTACACCTTCGAATACCGCTAATAGGGTTTTCTCATCGATCTTACGAAGAGCATCGGTTGTTGCTTTACCAAATAAGATCTGCGATGCTTCAACAGCTGAATCATATGCCTCTCGACCATGAACCATAACCGTTACCTCTTCAGCCAAACGCTTTTGCATGGCTCTCAAATGAGGCGCTTCAGCTTGTTCTTTAGCCAATGATTCAACTTCTTCTTTGGTGAGCATTGTAAAGATCTTAATATACTTTTCAGCATCTGAATCAGAAGTATTCATCCAAAACTGATAGAAGTGGTAAGGACTTGTTTTCTCAGGATCCAGCCATACATTACCGCTTTCGGTCTTTCCAAACTTACCTCCGTCGGCTTTGGTAATCAAAGGACAGGTCATGGCAAAAGCTTCACCACGTTCTTTGCGGCGTATTAGTTCGGTACCTGTTGTAATATTACCCCACTGATCAGAACCTCCCATTTGAAGCTTACAATTCTTCTCGCGGTATAAGTGTAAAAAGTCAAATCCCTGCACCAACTGATAGGTAAACTCGGTAAATGACATACCAACGCGCGACTCCTCACCCAAACGCTTCTTAACTGAATCTTTAGCCATCATATAGTTAACAGTGATGTGCTTACCAATATCACGGATAAACTCAAGGAAGGTAAACTCCTTCATCCAGTCATAGTTATTAACTAACTCGGCACCATTGGCTAAAGATGAATCAAAATCAAGGAATAAAGCCAGTTGCTTTTTCAGGCAAGCCTGGTTATGACGCAATGATTCTTCATCCAGTAAGTTACGCTCCTGCGACTTACCTGATGGATCACCAATCATACCTGTTGCACCGCCAACTAAAACCAATGGCTTATGTCCGCATGCCTGAAAATGTTTTAACATCATCACACCAACCAGGTGACCAATGTGTAATGAATCTGCTGTTGGATCAATACCCACATAAGCTGACGTCAGTTCTTTTTCTAATTGCTCTTCTGTTCCGGGCATTACATCGTGAATCATGCCACGCCATCTTAGTTCTTCAACAAAATTCATGGTTGTGTTTATTTATTGTCTCGCAAGACGCTATTTTACATTAATTATTTTCGAAGTGACAAAGATAATAAAAACCCAAGGTTTGGATGCTCACTTTTTAGGGCTAAAAATACTAAAACACCGGGGAAAGAACTGTAAACTAATTAATACTGCATTTTAACATGCCGTTAACCCGTAAAAATTGTATTTTTAAATAGTTTTACCGATTGAGAACACACTAACTAAATCACATGAAATTTCTACACATTTTGTTGATTGTATGCCTGTCAACAACTTTATATGCCCAAAAGAAAAATGTGAAGGCTACCTATATTACCTCTCCGTTAAAAATTGATGGTCAATTAAATGAAGAATACTATCAACAGGGAGAGCCCGCTACCGACTTTGTTCAACTCCAGCCCTATAACGGGCGCCCCGCAATGCAGCGCTCCGAGGTATGGTTCTTTTATGACCAGTCAGCTGTTTATGTTGGGGCCATGCTTTACGATACGGCACCTGACAGCATCAATAACTATTTGACAGAAAGAGATAACATTGGTAATTCTGATTACTTTGGCGTATACATCGATCCGTATAACGAAGGGCAATTATCCTATGGTTTTTATATTACTCCGGCAGGTGTTCAGTCGGATATGAAAGCCATTAAAAGTGATCGCGACCGGGAAGATGGTAACTGGGATGCGGTATGGGAAAGCAATACACAAATCACTGATGATGGATGGATCGTTGAGATGCGTATTCCTTATTCTGCCCTTCGCTTCCCTGATCAGCCTGTTCATTTGTGGGGTGTAAACATCTTTCGTAATATACGCCGGTACAATTCGAATAACACCTGGAACCTCATTGATCGTAATATTTCAGGATGGATACATCAGCAGGGTGAATTATCTGGCATTGAAAATATAAAGCCTCCTACCCGACTTTCATTTACACCCTACCTGGCTCTTTATGTTGAGGAGAATGAGGAAATAGACAAGACCGATTTTACCTATAAAGGTGGACTTGATATGAAATACGGTATCAACGAAAGTTATACCCTGGATATGATGCTCATACCCGATTTTGGGCAGATTCAGTCAGACGACCGCCAGCTAAACCTGGGACCTTATGAGATCTATTATGCTGAACGACGGCAGTTTTTTACCGAAGGTATGGAGTTGTTTGACCGGGCTGATGTATTTTACTCCCGGCGGATAGGTAGCCGACCGAAGTTTGCAGGCAATGCCAATGATGAGCTTGAGGAAAATGAAGTGATAAGCGACAGGCCGGCAGAAACCCAATTGGTCAATGCCACAAAAATATCGGGGCGTAATAAAAACGGCTTTGCCATTGGTTTCTTAAATGCCATGTCGCTCAATTCACATGCCACATTAAAAGACACTTTGAATAATACCTCAAGGGAAGTATTGATTCAACCGTTTACCAATTACAATGTGTCGGTCATTGACAAATCGTTAAAGAACAATTCATACGTCAGCCTTATCAACACCAATATGTCGATGTACGACAATTCTTTTGGTGCTAACGTAACAGCCACTGAATTTCAGATCAGAGATAAATCATTGACCTATGCCATTAGTGGAAAAGGAGGAGTTAGTCACCGCGGAGCAGAAGATAAAGAAACTGGCTGGTTTGGTGAGGTAGAGTTAGCCAAAAACAGTGGTAAGTGGCAATTTGGCATATCACAGGAGGCCTACCACAAAGATTATAATCCCAACGACATGGGATTTTTAAGGCGTAACAATCTGTTTGACACCGATACGTATATCCGGTTTAACCAGATAGAACCATTTGGTATTTTCCAGAGCGGAATGGCACAGGCCTACTTTAAAAATGACATGGTGATGGAACCGTGGGATTTGAGAGCCCAGGAGCTGGGGGTTTATACCGAATGGCGCTTTATGAACAACTATGGCTTTGAAGTGCGGGGCGAATGGATGAGTGAAGAACACAACTATGATGAAACCCGTGTTGAAGGACGCTATCTGTATAAACCACAGGGATACAATTTCAATATGTTTGTCCATTCCGACTGGAGCAAGAAGTTCTCTGCTTATGTCTATTTTGGTGGTTTTGAGCGACCTGACCGTAACCAATCTGGTAACTGGATGGGAGTAGGACTGGATTGGAACATCGGACAGAAACTTGCATTGGAATATGAATTATCTTGCAACCCGGAAACCAATGACTATGGCTACGTTAGCCGCAATGATGCCGAAGATTCAATTTATATTGCTCAACGCGACTTAAATACCATAGAGAATGTATTGGAAATGGCTTATACATTTAATAATAAACTGAGTTTGCGTTTAAGGGGCCGACATTACTGGTCAGGAGCTGAAAACAAAGCCTTTTATCTGCTACAGGATGATGGAACGTTAATTGAAGAACCTGATTATGACGATAACCATGACCGTAACTTCAATTCTTTTAATGTTGACATGGTATTGCGCTGGGTATTTGCCCCGGGATCAGAGATGACCTTAGGATGGAAGAATTCTGTTTTTGCCCAGGCTGACCAGATGGTTAAGGACTACAATGATAATATGGAAATTATAAGAAACAGTCCGCAGATAAATACCGTTTCTTTTAAAGTACTGTATTACATCGACTATAATTCTCTGATCAAAAAGAGAATATAATCAGTTGAGGTGTAACATTTAATTCAGGATAAGCGGATACCGCATTTAACAAATAATGCATAACTTTGTCGTTCCAAAGAAAACCTTCAACCTATGGAACAACTAAAGTTTGTAATGACAACTGTTGTGCTTTGCTCTATCTTTACCATTGGCAACGCGCAATATTCGCTTGTATCAGATAGTTTACAAAAAACCACTGAACTAACACTGGAATTAAAGCTGAAATACCAGCCGGTTCAACTAAACTTAAACTTGGGTAAAATACACCAGGATAATCGTCCGGTATTTGTATTTAACCAGTTTGGCATGTATGAGCAATACAATGTTTTATCTGCTGATGTTAGTCAGCAGGTACAGCCATTCAGACCATACTTCCCAAGTGGAGGCTTCTATTACACCGGTAATGACAGGCGACGAGACAGTTTTAATCCTCATGGATCTGCAAACATTGGCAGCGCCCTGGTCAATGGTTTTATAAACGGCATATTATTAGGAAACAAATATTAAACAATTACCCCGCTCCCTCCCTACATTATTAATACATAACTAACAATTATTAAGATGAAACGAATTTTCATTTTAGCGATGCTTGCATTATCAATGCACGCAATGGCTCAGCACGATCATGATGAGCACGACCAACAGGGAGAACACCAAACAGCTCATGGGAAGCATAAAATTGCTTTCTACTCAGGATTCACTCACATTCCATCGGCCTTTTATGAGCATGAAACGCATGAGGAAAGCACGGGTAAATGGGTACCAACAATTGGTGTAGACTATTATTATTCATTAAATCGTAAATGGGATCTGGGTGTAATAGCCGATGTTGAACTGGACAGTTATTACATCCGTACCGACAATCACGATGAGTTGGAAAGAAATAATGTAGTTGTCTTATCGGCGGTTGGCAAATATAAACCAACACACCGGATAGGATTAATCGCAGGCCCCGGTGTCGAGTGGGAAATCAAAAAACATGACACCGAAACATTTTTCGTCTTGAAAACTGGTGTTGAATACGAAGTTGCCATTGAAAATGGCTGGGAGCTCACTCCTGTATTTACCTATGACTTTAAAGAAGAATATAGCGCTTATGCTTTTGGCATTACCATTGGCAAACGCTTCTAAAAAACACTTCTGTAAAAAATACAAGCCGGCAATATGCCGGCTTTTTTCGTTTATGACGTCTAAAAAAATAAGTATATTGTAACAATACATTTGATACCACTGAAAACCTTACATTATGAGAACAGCTCTTTTTCTACTACTGTCGGTTACTTTTTGTATTGCGAATGCCCAGTCACCACGATTTAAAGCAAAATACCTGAATAGTATTTCAGACAGCAGTCTTCAACAACATGTTTACATTCTGGCTTCCGATAGTCTGAAAGGACGTAACACAGGTACAGAAGGAGAAAGAAAAGCAGCCCGTTACATTGTTGAGAACTTTGAACAGAATGGTCTTAAGCCGTTTAACGATACAACTTTCCTACAAAACATCGGACTTTGGAGCTGGCAATGGAAGGAATTTAAACTGGAAAGTAAGCAACGTGATTTTGAAAACTATAAGGATTTTGTTTACCTGAGCACAGCCCCTGTTGCCCCCGAAATAAAAGCAGAATGTGTATTTATTGGAAATGGCTCTGACTCCATCTTCAATCACATTGATGTGGAAGGAAAAATTGCCTTTGTATGTGTAAAAAGCTTCAGAAGTTGGTACCGCATTGCCAGTAAAACAAAACGCGAAGGAGCAGTAGCTATTTTTATGGTTCACCAAAGTGACAATGATGAATTTTTAAAAGCTTCTGAACGAAACAGAGTACTGCACCAGCAGCTCTCCATCGGAACGCGGGAGCCGGTATTTAGTGAATCCATGATCAAAGCTTTCGCTGTCAACCAAAACATAACCGAGGAGTTGTTTCAACTTCCTTATGATAGCTTAAAACAATTGAATTATGAGCAAATTAAAAGCCTGCCGGCACCTAAATTAACGCTTGCCTGCCAGCTAAAAGTTGAAATAGCTGATGCCAACAATGTGGTTGGTTACATTCCGGGTAAAGGTAAGACCAATGAAGCTGTTGTTATTTCGGCGCATTACGATCATATTGGAGAGCGTCACAATGGTATCTGCGTTGGTGCCGATGACAATGCCAGTGGTACAGCTGCTGTTATAGAACTTGCCAAAGCATTCGCACCATTAGAAGGAAAGCTTAACCGGGATCTGATATTTTTATGCACATCGGGTGAAGAAAAAGGATTATTAGGTGCTTTCTATTTTGCCGACCACCCACAGGAGCATCGTTTCGATATAAAAGCCAATGTTAATATAGATATGATTGGCCGCATCGACTCCACCCATAAAAGCAATTACATCTATACAATTGGTAATAACCATTATCCTGAATTTGATTCTTTGCTTCATGTTGCCAACAACATGCTTGAGCCGATGAAAATACAGTATGACTATAATAAATCGCAAGGCTTTGGTAATTTCCTGCGCTTATCCGATCATTATGCCTTTCATCGAATTAATATACCTGTTATGGGCTTCTTTAGCGGATTGCATAAAGATTACCATACGCCAAACGACACACCTGATAAAATCGATTACCAGTTGATGGAACAGCGTGTTAAATTAATTTTTACCACTACCTATTTAGCCGCCCAAAAGACAGCATTCACTTCACAAACTGACGAATAGCATTTGGTTTATACACTAAAGAAAGTATTTTAGCCGTTTCTTGAGTAAAATATAAACCAATAAAAACGATATGTCAGGAATTTTTAAGACGATTAGAAGCTTTCCAAAGGTGTTTTGGGTGTCCAACACCATGGAGCTGTTTGAGAGATGGGCGTGGTATGGATTTTACATGGCCTTTGCTTTATACCTAGTAGGTTCAAAAGATACGGGAGCATTAGGATTTTCTTCTGCTGAAAAAGGTGCTATAATGGGTACCGGCTCCATGTTATTATATCTACTGCCACTTTTCACAGGAGCTATCGCTGATCGTGTCGGTTACAAAAAAATATTGATTCTTTCATATGCCATGTATGTGAGTGGCTACTGGATGGTTGCAACCTTTAACTCTTTCACCCTGGTTTTTGCAGCATATATTTATCTGGCTGTTGCAGGAGCTTTGTTTAAGCCAATTATTTCGGCTATGATCTCAAAAACCACAACTTCTGAAACCTCATCTATTGGTTTTGGAATTTTCTATATGATGATTAACATCGGTGGTTTTATCGGACCTTTTATAGCAGGTGCTATCTATCAGAAAAGCTGGGATTGGGTATTTTATATTTCAATGATCACCATCTCCATCAACTATATCTTTGTATTCTTTTTCTTTAAAGAACCAGGCCGGGAAGAAAATGGTGATAAAGAGCCTTTGGGACAAGTATTTCTTCAGGCCCTTAGAAATATTGGAATCACATTAAGCAACTTTAAATATGTGTTATTCCTGTTAATAATGGTAGCGTTCTGGACTGCATTTAATCAGTTATACTATGCATTCCCGGTATTTGTTGATGATTGGGTAGATACCTCAAACCTTTATAATGCATTGCATGCTGTATGGCCCTGGTTAGCTGAAAGCATTGGCACAAAAGAAGGAACAATTACGGCTGTTACTATTGGTAGCTTTGATGCCTTTTTCATAATAATCTTCCAGATATGGATATCAGGAATAGTAATGCGCTATAAACCATTAAATGCTATGATGAGTGGTATTTTCGTCTTAGCTATCGGTGTAGGAATGATGTTTGCTTTCCAGAATAGTTTCTTTATCATTCTTGGGGTCCTAATTTTTAGTATTGGTGAGATGGCCAGTAGCCCTAAATTTACTGAGTATGTGGGCAGCATTGCCCCGGCAGATAAGAAGGCTCTATATATGGGAACATCCTTTTTACCAATTGCAGTAGGTCACCAGCTGGCTGGTGTGGTCTCTGGTGATATATATGATAAAGCTGCCGGTAAACTGCATTTGTTAAGTCAGGAAGTTGCCAAACGTGGACTAGATATTCCTGAGGTATCGGAAACATTTACGAAGAACGATTACTGGAATAAAGCGGCTGAGTTAATGGGCATGAGTAATTCGGAATTAACCAACTTTATCTGGGTTAACTATAACCCATCAAAAATATGGATGCTATATGCAGGAATTGCTGTCAGTGCTGTTGTTGCATTATTTTTATACGATAAACTCATATTAAAATCAAAAGCTTAATTTAGGCACTAAATATACCTAAAAGCCCGTAGCTCAGCGCTTCGGGCTTTTGTTGTTATAAGGGCTTACCAATCAAACTGCCTGTACACACTCTCCTTTAGAACAAAATGCGTAACAATTCTACAGCCAGAGCGTAAATCAGCACTATAACCCATTTTTTCTTTTAGCCAATCCTGTTATAGTTGAGTGTGTGAATCATCTTTTAGGATAGTGTTATGGTCAGTTTAAAATTTGTGAACGACATCAGGATTGGTCCTCGTTTAAATTACATATTGGGGACAATTGTGATAGCAGTAATGGTTATGGTTGGCTTTTATTCGTCATCGGAACAATACAGCCAGATAACCAAAGAGATGGAAACAATGTCAACCATGCAAACGCAGGATCTGAAGCGTTTGATTGAGGTGCAGATTTCCGACCGTCAGGGCTTTGTTAACTCAGGTGCAAGAGTGATTAACAAGGTCGCTTCTCTTAATGATTTTGTTATAGATGCTGAAAAGACAATTAATGTAACTGCCATTAACCAGATTAGTGGTGAACAAGTGCCTCTTTCCATACCGGCTCTTACGCATGGTGAGCAAGGTGTATTTCATCAGTATGACCTGGTAGATGAAGTAGGGCAATTGATCAATGGAACAGCTACTGTCTTTCAGAAAATACCACAGGGTTTTCTGCGCATATCTACCAATGTGAGAAAGAAAAATGGTGAACGGGCCATTAATACCTTTATATCCACCGACTCACCTGTATCTCAGAAAATACTCAAAGGCGAAAGCTTTTTCGGCAGGGCCTTTGTTGTTGATGACTGGTACCTGACTGCCTATGAGCCTCTGATCATTGATGGTTCGGTAGAAGGCATTTTATATGTTGGGGTGAAAGAAAAGGACATGGCAGGTATTAAAGATGTTTTTAATAGCAAAAAATACCTGGAATCGGGTTATCCGTTTCTGGTCAACAGCAGTGGTGATTTCCTTATTCACCCAACACAGGAAGGGGCCAATGTGGCCGATGAAGAGTTTTTCAGGCTAATGGTATCCCAAGAGCAGGAAAGTGGAAAAGTTGAATATGTTTGGGAAGGGGAAGATAAGTTATTGTATTACCGCTTTGTGGATAAGATTGATGCTTATGTGGCTATTTCATATTACAAAGCAGAAGTAAGTGACTTAATTGTTGAAAATGTGCTGTACATGAGTCTCATTTTTATTGTAGCCATCACCTTGCTTATTGTAATCATACAAATAGTCAGTCGCTCCATAACAAAGCCTTTGTCAGAATGTGTTGCTTTTGCCGAGCAGTTGGCAGGCGGAGATTTATCAGCCACCGTATCGTTTAAGCAAAAGGATGAGTTGGGTATGCTGGCCAGATCATTGCGAAACATGATTGCAAAGCTGGATACTGTTGTAAGTGATATTACTGAAGGCGCCGATGATATTGCGGGGGCCAGTCACCATGTAAGCGACACCTCATCACACCTATCAAAATCGGCCACCGAACAGGCGGCATCTGTTGAAGAGGTTTCATCAACCATGGAAGAGATGGTGAGTAACATTGAGCACAACGCACTGAACGCCAACAACACACGGAAGGCATCCTTACTGGTTTTCAATAATATTAAAGACATGAATCAGTCAACAAGTGAATCGGTGGAAGCCAGTGATGCCATCGCGCAAAAGATCAATGTTATTAACGAAATTGCTCAACAAACCAATATTCTGTCGCTGAATGCCGCAGTGGAAGCAGCCCGTGCGGGAGAGCAGGGTAAAGGATTTGCTGTTGTTGCCACCGAGGTTAGAAAACTGGCAGAAAACAGTAAGTTATCCGCCAAGGAAATTATAGAGCTGGCCGCCAGCAGTGTTCAACTGAGCACGAAGGTAGGCGATCAAATGAACCATATTGCTCCTGAAGTACAAAAAACAACCGAGCTGGTTGAAGAAATATCTTCCTCGAGTAATGAACAGTTAAAGGGTGCGGAACAGGTCAATTCAGCCATTCAGCAACTGAGTACCATTACGCAGCAAAACGCCTCTTCGAGCGAAGAGTTGGCTGCCAGTTCGGAACAGCTATCGTCACAAGCTGAAAACTTAAAGCAGATTGTCAGCTTCTTTCATAAAAATGAAAAATGATCATACGGTTGAGATGATATAAAAACAACAAAGCCTGAGCTCAACTGAACTCAGGCTTTGTTACTTAAGATATAAGTATCTTAATTAACGACGACGGTTACCTCCGCGGTTACCTCCACCCTGGCGACCACCTTCTTTAGGTCGGGCTTCTTTTATGTTGATGATTTTACCATCATACTCAGCGCGGTCTAACTCATGAATTGCTTTTCGGGCAGCCTGATCATCCGGCATTTCTACGAATCCAAATCCACGTGACTTCTTTGTCTCACGATCTTTAATCACTTTAGCTGAAGATACCTCTCCATACTCTTCAAACAATTCAACCAAATCTTCATCCCACACATTATCGGTTAACCCCGCAATAAAAATATTCATGCTATTACATTAAAAAATTAAACACAGACACACCTGGCGCATGCCATTACCATTATTAAAAAAGAAGAGAATTGAAGATTGGGAAATGTAGTTGACCTCTGAAGAATAGAAGTATTTACTAAAACCAGCGAATTATCAAAAATCGGTCTTTTAAAATATCGCACAAAGGTAGGTAAATAAGTTGCAGAACAATCACTTTAAATTATAAAGTGTGTTAAGATCTGGGTGGAAATAATCGAAATAGCCGGTTTGATTCATTGAATTGGAAATAAAAACCTACTTTTAATAGACTAATTGCCAACACATGGACTACTTAAATACTTTCAAGAAGATAAAAGCACTGGCCGAAACCGGTTTGGTATATGCACAAAACGGGTATGAAATAGAGCGTAACCAGGAATTGGTTGATCTGAGTCAACAGTTAATGTCGGCCATAGCTGATCAACCAGTTGAAGCATTTGACAAGTACTACCTGCCACCCAAAGAATACCCCACACCTAAGGTTGATGTACGTGCACTGATATTAAACGAAGATGATGAAATTCTTTTAGCCAAAGAAATGATGGATGGTCGCTGGTCCATTCCCGGAGGCTGGGCAGATATTGGCCATAGCCCATCTGAAGTGGTTGTTAAAGAAGTTGAAGAAGAAACAGGATTGCACTCTGAGGTTGAGCGGGTACTGGCTATTTACGACAAACGGTGTCATCCACATCCGCCGCAACCATGGTATGTTTATAAAATCATGTTTCTGTGCAAAGTAACAGGCGGCGAGCTAAGAGGAAATTTTGATATTGAAGAGGCAGCCTGGTTTGCTTTAGATAAGCTCCCTCCATTGTCAGAAGACCGTATCCTGGAATCACAGATAAAGGAATTGTATCACTTAGCCAGGCATCCGGAATTACCGGTTATTTGCGATTAAATAACATCATAACTTATTCACCAACCCTCTAACAAAACAGAATATGTCATCAGCAGGCCATGTAATGGCAATGATACAGTCGATGCGTAACAACCGCAATTTGCTAAAAAAAAGGGATATACTTTTTAATGGCCTTAACAAGCGCGTAGCAAAAAAGTACCGTCATCATACCAGTCAAGAGCAGCAAATGAGTGCTGAACAACTACAGGCTTTACGAACCAGATTAGTGAAAGAAAACAGGCAGTTGCTGATAAAGAAAATGCTTGTTCTCATTATTTTAATTGTCCTTTTGGCGCTATTTTTTGTTTGGTTAAATGACGCTTTGGACCTGGAGCTTATTAATGAACGCTATGGCTTTCAGGAATTGATGATATTAAGAATGTTTTAATTTGAATAAATAGGTATTAAGCAGCTCTTTCAGAGCGATATTTCGATCTTGCTTAGATACCTGTGGCGCTGCCATAGGCTGACATAAGCCGGGCTTGCAGCATGCAAACATGACGCTATTAATCTTTTGTCTCTAAATGCAAACCACTGTAGTTTATAACAGATCGTTCATTTAATTATTCCGCGCCGTGAAACGGCAGCTTATGTTAGCCCGGTGCTCCGCCGGGTAAGTAATTAATTCAAACATGCGCTCTGAAAGAGCAACTTAATAAATGTATACACTGGTCCTTTGATGATCTTAGTACAGAAAGCCTTGGCTGGAAGCGGGAAGCACGAACTCTCGTATCTAAATACTATCTTTGCCTGCGAAATTTCGAAGCACATGAAACAAAACCAGGAGCAAACCAGCGGATACTTTTTTACTTTTTTAGCCTTCCTAACCTGGGGTTTATTCCCCATTTACTGGAAAATGCTGAGCCATATTCCGGCACTGGAGGTATTGGCACACCGTATCTTTTGGTCACTTCTTTTTGTGATACTGCTTTTATTCTGGAAAAAGAAATTGCACTTAGGTGATATTTTTAAAAACAAGAAGGCGCTTTCAACGCTGATTGTAACCGGCATATTAATTGGCAGTAACTGGGGTATATTTATTTATGCCGTTAATGCAGGCTACATTATTGAAGCCAGCCTTGGTTATTATATCACTCCCCTTTTAAATGTTGGGCTGGGTATGTTGTTTTTGAACGAGCGCCTGAATAAAATTCAGTTCATGGCACTGTTACTGGCCGCCGGTGCCGTCCTATACCTGACAATCGATTTTGGTCGTTTCCCATGGATATCCATATTGCTGGCTTCAACCTTTGCCGTTTATGGTTTACTCAAAAAGCTAAGCGGTGTAGAAGCTTTACCATCATTAGCCATTGAAACGCTTGTACTGGCTCCGTTTGCCTTAAGCTACATCATTTTTAAAATGAGCGAAGGAACAGGAGCCTTGTTTGCCGAAAGCAGAACCATTGATTTTCTGCTTATCATGGCCGGTGTTGTTACCACCATGCCATTGTACTGGTTTGGTCTTGGAGCTAAACGTATTTCACTTACATCGGTTGGTTTTATGCAATACATAGGTCCAACCATCATGCTGTTTTTAGGCATTTTCATGTATCACGAAGGATTTCCTCAGGAAAAACAGATAGCCTTTTCGGCCATTTGGGTGGCCCTGGCCCTGTATAGTTATTCCATTGTGAGGGACTACAGAAAGCGGAAAGAATCACGTTAAGCTGAGCAGCCCTCATAAAGAGCTGGTTAAACAACACATATATCATATTCTTAGCGCCCATAGTCCATTATCTTTGTGCAAATTTCATCCCTATGTCAAAGCATCAAGGACCCATCAAAGCCTACCTGGCTTTATTTTCCGGACTGATTATCATTGGTTTTTCGGCGATCCTGATAAAATCGGCCGATGCGCCCGGCATGGTAACGGCCTTCTACCGGGTTGGTATTGCCTCCTTGGTTCTTATCATTCCGCTTATCAGTAAATGGAAAACGGTTTTTCAGCTCTCAGCCAAGGCAATGTTAATGCCATTACTAGGCGGTATTGCCTTTGGTCTTGACACTGGTCTTTGGTCCTGGGGTATTGAACTAAGCAATGCAACCATACCGACATTAATGGCCAATATGGCGCCCCTATGGGTAGGTATCGGCGCCTTGTTTATTTTTAAGGAACGGCAGAAGAAAGGTTTTTGGATAGGCCTGTTCATAGCCATTATTGGAACCTTTTTGATGGCCTGGCGCAGTTTTAAGATGGCAGACGGGCTATTTGCAGGTATCATGGTCAGCCTGCTGGCAGGTATATTTTATGGCATTTACCACCTGTTTACACAACAGGGTCGTGCCATGATGAGTACGCTTCTTTACTTATCCATCAGCTCCATTGCCGCTGCCTTAACGGTAGGTTTAATCGTTCTTTTGAGTCCATCCTATTCCTTTACCGGTTACAGTGATACCACCTGGCTAATCTGGTTGGTTTATGGTATAGGTGTTCATGTTGGTGGCTGGACACTCATCAACTACTCGCAGGGTCATTTAAAGGCAACCACTGTATCGCCAACCTTGCTAGGTCAACCTGTTATTACAGCCATCGCCGCCTTTTTCATACTCAATGAAGCATTGAGCACATGGCAAATAATTGGTGGCGTAATTGTTATCAGCGGCATTTACCTGCTTAACATTACACGTTTAAAAAAATAAATGCCCGACGCATAAACATGCATCAGGCATTTATAAGCTGAGGTCGTAATTTTATGACTAACTCAGGTTTATAGGGCTTCGCAATAAGCTTAGTGCTTCACCAATTTCACAGTGTAAGTATCAAAATCAGTCTTTATAACAACTAAATAAACTCCTCTCTTCAGGTCGTCAATTGCAAACTGTTGGTTAGTCAATTGTACCGACTTCAATAATTGACCATTAATCGAGTAGATTTCTGCCATGGTGGCTTCAACACCAACATTTACTATGTTTTCAGCCGGATTGGGAAATAATAGCTGATTACTTACTGAGTTAAAATCAATGTCCGTCGCATCCTCAGTGTAGGTCCATATACCTCTGTGTGTCGATATAATAACTTCATCACCCTTAAAGGCGATAATTTCCGCACTCAGACCTTCAGGCAGGCCATCCATTTCAGTAAAGGACTCCCCGGCATCTGTACTGTGATAAACACTGCTGCTCCATGCCGAAGCGTACAAAATACCATTGTTGTAAGCCAAAGATTCCAGGTCAAGGTTATTCATACCTGCAGCTGTGGCTTCTTCCCATGTATTGGTGTTCCACCGCATCAGTTTATTATCCCAGTTGATATATCGAATCTGCAGAAACGCCACACCCGGAGCAGGCGTAACAATATGAATATCATCATCGGTATCCATATTATCAAGATTTGCCAGCGTAATTCCTGTCATTTGCATGCTCCAGGCACTGGCACCATTATCAGCTGATGTGTATACACGCAGCTTGTTATTACCCGAGGTTGTTTCAAAACCAACCAGGAAGGCGGTGGTTCCATCACCTGTTACTTTTGAGGGCATAAAATTAAGCGGCATATTACTGCTTATCTCAGTCCACGATGTACCTCCGTTGCTTGAGGTATAATATTTGTCGCCTCCGGTTGTGGAATAGGCATAAAGCACATTGCCATTTACCCCGATCAGTTCCAGGTTGCTTTGCCCGCCTGGATCCGCCACTGTACTCCAGCTGGTGCCATTGTTCACCGATTTAACCACTCTGTCCGGGGCAGGATCCTCATCAGGATCTTCATAGAAATTAGCATATAAAGCTGTTCCATCCGTCATATAGTCCCTAACACTCTGCAGCGTTGCCGTTGGTAAGCCGGTATTCCATTTACTCCAGGACAAACCATCGTTAGACGAGCCATAAACACCTGAAACAAATAAGGAGGTCAGGATATTACCTCCACTTACAAACATGTTATCAAAATCGCTGGCCAGAGCGCCATTGTTTCGGCGACTTATTGTTGTGCCTGAATTAGATGAATAATGCAATCCATCATCTATAAAGGTCGTCATCACCTCATTGCCTGTCGCGTAAAGCCCCATTGCAAAGGGTTTGCCAATTGTCAGCGGAGGAGAAAGGGTAGTCCAGCTATCGCCATTATCAGCGGAAGTATGTGCGCCAAATGCACCTGTAAACTGAAGCACCGTGGCATACAATTGATCAACATTGTTACCACCTCCTGCAGCAAACAATACACCTCCCGGCCATTTAGAATTTAAGCTGGTCCAGCCGTCATTTATTAAATCATAACGGTAAACGCTACTTTCACCATATACAACTAAATGATCACCTGATTTAACAACATTCTCTATGGAATTACCCGGGTAGGCAGGTGTGAAAGGCGCTGCACTAACCGTTACGCCATCACTGGTAACCCCAAGAAATTCATCATTTCCTGATACATTCTCATGAACAATATAAACCTGCGAGTTGGCGCTGAATATATATACATCAGTATTGGCCGTTGTTAAATCGGCACCTTTTGCCCAGGTAGTACCTTCATTGGTTGAGTAATACAAGGAAAAGTCGCCCGTGGTATAATCTTGTATAACAGCAATGACCCTTGAACCTACAACAGCTAATAATTCGGTCATGTAATAGTTTGCGGGTAAACCACTCGTCGGCAAACTCCATGAGCTCCCGTCAGTGGTTAAAACAATACCTTCCCAGCGGTTGGCCCCAAGCAGGGTGCTGCCAACACTTACCATTCCTTCAATGCGCAGACGGTTATAAACACTGTTAAGGTTGTTGTTAACCAAAGTCCAGTTAAGTCCGTTGTCGGTTGTTTTAAATACGCCACCCGCAGTACCGATATACCAGCTGCTCTGATGCTTTACGATCGCTTCTGCGAAAGGCAGTTCCAGATCTTCGCTTGTCATTTGAGTCCACTGAGCATTAACACTCATCCAGCTAAAACTAAAGATCAGTAGTCCTAAAAGTAGTATTCTTTTCATACGCGATTTATTAATAGTGATTTATAAAATTTCAAAAAAGGAATAATATAAATTCAAACCTGCGGATAGTCAAGAGCGAATGAATACCTGTTTGTGTTTTTTTCATATTGATAACAGTTAACAAAGCATTGCTTCATATACTGATGGTGTTAGTCAACTTATGCAGATATATGGCTTAAAACAGTTGATGAAATATTGTCTGAAGGCCTGTTTTGAATTAGTGCAAACAAATACGACCCGCCAGGCCCTATTCATCTTTACATCCTGCTTTTCTTACACTTACACATTCTTAGAGTGGTTTTATTATGCCTCCATTAAGGTGTTGATGCAGTAATTCTAAGGAGGTAAACCACATCACAGCAATAACGCTGTGTCAACATCTTTTAGTTAAGGAATCTCAACACTTATCATTGCTTAACCATGAGAAAGCTCATGTTTTGAAAGGAAAATTGCATGTACTGGCATGCTCAATATTCATAACTAAAAAGAATATCATGAAGAAAAATTACTTAGCATTATTATTAAGCTTGATCGTTAGCGTTAGTTTTGCGCAAGTTGAGATAGTAAAAGATTATTATCCAACAGATAATGAATGGGGTGTTAATCCTGATAATCTTATTTCAAATTCAGAAATGATTGTCTTTTCAGGTGCTGTTAACGCCCAGTGGGTATCCTTTTGGGGGTCCTACTCCTATCAATATGAACCTTTTGTAACAGATGGTACGACGAATAACTTTTTACCACTGGATATTAATCCGGGCGCGACAGTCGCCTCATCTCCGGGTTATTATTTCGTTTTGTCTGATGAGATCTATTGTACTGCAACAGATGGAGAAGGCGAAAAGCTTTTCAAAATCAATGACGTGACAGGGGCATTTGAAGCAGCTGCGACATGGCTAACGGGCAATGCTCCGGTTGTTGATAAGGCTAAATCTACTTATGACACTGACAAAATACTATTTGCCGGTACGAACCCTGCAGATGATACTGATGATAATATGTACCTGTTAAAATGGGATGGAGTAACTGCCAGTCCGGAGTTAGTTCATACCAGCCAGGCACCAATATACGATGTGAACATTGGTAATAAATTAACTCACTTGGGCGGTGCACGTGATTACTATGTCATTTACGCCAAGGATCCAAACAACGCAGCCCTGGGTTACCAGTGCTGTATTACAAGTACTTTCTGGGGTACTACATCGGCTGTATTCTTTGATTTGGTAACCGATTTTGACGATTACCTTGAGGGTTTTACCGTTGTAGACAGTAAGGTTTACTTCAATGACCGTAACAATATTGTATGGAGCACGCAGGGAGCTGAACCAGCGCCAGTGACCGATATTAATGACAACATTAAACAAAACACTAATCTTCAGCTTTTAGGAGAATATGAAGGTAAACTGGTTCTTGTAGCAGAACCTGCTGCCTCAGCAACAGATCACAGGCGAATAATGCTGTATGATCCGGCTAAAACAGGTGCTGATGCTATCACAATTCTTGGCGAGAGAGATACGCGTAATGTAAGACAATTTGCTGTACTCGACGGAATGATCTATTTATCAGCCAATGAACGATTATACGATACCGATGGTACAACCTATATTGGCAGTAAAACAGGTCTTTTCTGTTATGATGGACAAGAGCTGCATGACGTAAGCGGTAATCTGGATTTCGTAGGTGATCCTGTTGCATTCAACGGTAAATTATATTTTTCAGCTGAGGACCAGGAAGGTGTTGATAATGGTGATGGCACATTCTCTACAACGCATAGTGAGTTATTCTCTTATACACCATCTGTAACTTACTACCTTAATTATATGGATGAAGGTGGTATCCATACAAACATTGACCGCTTTAGCGCTTTAACAGCAACAACTGCGCTTAATGATGTTACAAGAGAAGGTTATTCTTCATTCGATGGTTGGTACACAACTGAAGACTTTCAGGCTGGAACTGAAATAACTGAAATCAATCCAGCTGCTATTGAGGCCTTAATTACAAGTGGTGATATTGTTCCTGTGGATAATGCAGGTCAAATGACGATCAACATCTATGCTAAATTTTCCGGTGCAGTTGCATATACACTTACTTTCGATGCCCTTGAAGGTACAGATAATAATATTGTAAGTGAATATACAGTGGCTGATGAAGTTGCATTAGTTGATCCTACACCTCCGCTTGGTTACAAAGTTTACAGATGGTATACTGAATATACAGCACCAAGTACTTTCAGCGGCGATTATTACACAAGCTCCATTCCTAAGGGAACAACAGGCAATTTAACACTTTATGCCAGGTACCTGACCGTATCGTATACGATCACTTATGAATTAAATGGTGGTGATAAAGATGGCAAATGGTATGATACTTCATATGATATAGATGATGCGCCAGTGGTATTTAATACCCCTGTTAAAACAGGATACAATTTTGGTGGATGGTATACCACGCCAGACTTCCAAAATGGCACTGAGCTTACAGAAGTTTCAACAGGTTCAACAGGTGACATCACTGTTTATGCCAAGTGGGATACAGCAACAGCTATTGATGACAATTTTATTAATGCAGTGGCTATCTCTCCAAACCCTTCTTATGGTTTTGTATACGTAACAAGCTTGGAAGGCAAAGCCACATACGAGATCTACAGCGTAGCAGGTAGCCTGTTGGAAAGCGGAATGGTAGCCAACGGACAAATAGACTATACTGTTCAGGCAGGTGTCTATTTATTAAAGATAACAGAAGGTTCAAATACTAAGGTTGTTAAAATAATGGTGAAATAACATTTAGTTGTTTGGTTTAATTATGGAGGGCTGCCCGGTAGGGTGGCCCTTTTTGTTTCTCGAATTAAAAATATGTGGACGAATATAGCGAATGAATGGTATTCAGGCTTTAGGAATGCAAGGTTTATGAGTAAATAAATACTATGCTTTTTAAGCCAGACCTGCTATAAGCAGACTGGTCAGTAATTATATATCATGGTAATGATTCCCGAACTCAATAAATTTCAACAGCTATGGACTATACATTGACAATAGTGGTAGCACCTCTTACATTACCGTGCTAGCATAGCTACGCAGGGAAGCGGAGCATATCTCCGCCGGGTAGCGGATCAAACCTCCGTCGAGAAGCGGAATACACTTCCGCAAAAACAACTCATCAGATAACTTTAAAGCATTGCTTGAGTGAATAAAAAAGAGGATGTCCAAAATGTAGGATATTGCTCGAAAAGAACGCAAACGAAGAAAACGAAAAGCACGCAAGGTGTTGAAAAATAACTTCATATACTTTGTTGTCTTGGCGTAATTCTTAGCGGCCTTTGCGTGAAACTTAAAATTTGGACAGCCTCTGGTTCAGGTTAGGCATGTCAGCGAATAGCTTTTCAAATATTTTCCAGTCTGACAGTTACAGCCTGCTTGTACACATCCTGACCAAGTTTATCAGCCAGGCACATTGCTTTTTCTCTGACAATAATAAAGTCTCTGCCGATCATATTAACAAAGGCATATTCAAAAGGAATATCATTCACGACCTGATCAAACTGATCTATAATCTGCTCCCCCAAATAATGGCATATAAAGCCCTTCAGGTCAAAAAAAGTGATAAACTCAACACTTTCTGCGGCAATGCTTTTAAAATCAGATGCGATCGTTATTTTCCCTTTATTGGCGGTCATATGAAGATTATCCACAAAACAACTCAAGCGATGATTTTAGTCATCGCTTGAGTGAAAAAAAGGCCCACCCCGAAGAGTGGTCCTGATTAGTATTAAGAAATCAAAATGAGCATTAATTCTTTTTGGCAATGCGGCAATGCTCCACAATCAGTATGTGGTATGCCAAACCAACGTAAGGGTGTGTGCCAGGTCCTGTGATCTGGGTCAGATAACCGCTTTCAAATACTATTTCCTGGGCATCCAGATCAAAGGTACCAATGGCCTGGGCATAACGCTTGATACCATCTGTTCCATCCTCTTTCACATACCATTCCCAGCCAAAGAAAGTCAGTTCAATGGGTATGCCGAAGTAGGGATCAATCACATCATAGAATTTCTGATCTTCCATAATCACCTCACCCGTTTCCATGTTCAACTCAACACGTACTTCCTGGTTAACACCTAAAAGTCCCTTGATTAACAGACGGTCATCGCGGCCAGGAACAGTGTCTCCTCTTATCTCAATTGGCAATAGATATGGAGCTATCTGGTTACCTTCTGTATCCTCGGCAATGGATTGCTCGGTAGCCTGAAAATCAACACCGATCAAAGCGGCCAATGGGTGCTCGTTATCACTAATGGTGATCTCGTGCTCTGTTTTTGCATTATTGGCCATTCCGATAGTAGCACCAATAGTGTTGTCTTTCAATACAAGTTTAAACTTCTTGTCACCGTCGCGTACATAATTATCGATCAATTTGATCTCAATGTTTTTGACAAAATCACCTTCAAAAGCGACGGTACGGTTGGATGTTTTAACGGTAAAATCTTCCCCTTCAACAGCTGGGTTGTCATAACCTTCGCTTACAATGTCAAAGGTTAGTTCACCAACCCCGGTACTTTTAGCCAGTGAAACCGGTATACGCAATGTGCGAATATCATTCTCGATCATTGAGGACTTATCTGTTTCAAAGGCAAAATAAGCATCTGAATCTTTAAATGTCGCCTTCTCTGTTTCACCACAGGAACTAAGGAGAATCAATCCTGCAATGAATACAGCTGTTATCTTAATTATATTCTTCATTTTTGTTATTCTTTAAGTGTTTTTAAATCCGCAACAGGCATTAGAAAATCTAATACATAATCCGGATTAAACGATGGGTTAATTACAAAGGTCAAAGATGTAATCAGAGCCCACCGACTAATACAAATCAAGCTTTAGTTACTATATCCTGCGTTTTGCACCATGTTTTCATTGGCAAAAATCTCTTCCTGCGGTATGGGGAATACAAAACGATAGTCACCTGCCTCCAAAGTGGTTTGGGTGTTACCCGGTGCATCTTCAGCACTCCGTTCGATGCCCAGGTTCCAGCGACGTAAGTCATAGAAGCGGTGTCCTTCGTAAGCCAGCTCACGCCGACGTTCTTCCTGCACCGCTTGTAAGGCAAATTTCTTAGTCGACAGGTCCAGTGGCTGAGGCGAAACAATACGCTGCTCACGAAGTGCGTTTAATTCAGCCTCGGCTTCAGTGTACATGTCCTTATTCACATAGGCCTCGGCTTTTATCAGCATCAATTCAGACAAACGGAATACTTTCAGATCAACAACATTTGTTTTATCATTGGGTCTGCCATCGTGCTTGGCAACCACGTCTTTTCCATCGTCGTTACGACCAAAATACACCTGGTAACGAATATCATCGCTGGTATACTGATCCATCAGATCATAGGACGGGTGAAAGAATATATCACCATTGCTGCCCCGCGTATAATAATCACCAAAAGTGGCATTCTCACGACGAACGCGGAAAATCACCTCCACATCTTCAGCAACATTGTCATCCCATACACCCTGGAACTCACCAGGAGTAGCCAGTCTGAAACCTCCGATTCCCTGTGCTTCATCGGCAGCTTTAATGGCCATATCCCAATCGCCCATATACTGTGCTACGCGCGCTTTCAGAGCATAAGCGGCCGACTTGGTCACCCAATAGTTACGATCGGCATACTGGTTCAATTCAGGGATGGCAGCCTCAATATCAGCCAATACATACTGATACACCTCACCCTGTGTTAATCGTGCAGGATTGGTAACACCTGATTCAAATTTATAAGGAATACCAATGGCATCAGCTGCATAATTAGGGCAGTATAAACGTACAATTTCAAAATGAGCATAAGCTCTTAAAAACACACATTCGGCAATAACACGTTTCACTGTCGCATCTTCCTGATCAAATTGCGCTGCAATGGCAATAATACGGTTGGCACGATCCACCAGGGCGGCATTCCCGTTCCAGGTACCTGCCAGATCATTGGTTGATGAGTTATAGGTCCAGTTATGCACCTGAACACCCTGTCCGGTGTTAGATAATGAATACCGCAAATCATCACTGGCACGGTCGCTCTGCCCCACTATGCCATGACCGCCAATGGAAGCCATTACACCGGTAATACCTTTTTCCAGATCTTCGATGGTTTGGAATGCGGCACTGTCACCAATCGAATCAATTGGTTCTAAATCCAATGAGCAAGCCGATCCCAACAAGGCGATAAATGCCAGGCTTGCCAATATATTTCTTTTTATCATCTTCATTGTTTCGTAATTATTAGAATGATACATCAACACCAAAAGAGAAAACACGTGGTGTAGGATATTCATAGCTGGCAATGTTATTGCTATCTTCAGGATCAAAACCGCTCCAGTTAGTCCATGTAAACAGGTTCTGGCCCTGAGCATATACTCGTACCTTGCTGATAAAGCCACTACGCTGTAACAGTTTACCAGGCAGGTTATAAGCGATCATCAGGTTACGGAAGCGCATGTAAGAAGCATCCTCTATGTCTTTCGACGAGAATTCGCGCTGTGAATGCACCCCTTGTATCTCGGTGATATCACCAGGCTGCTGCCATACATCCAGCATGGCTGTCGACATATTAAACTGTGCAAAGTTCGGGTTCTCCTGGAAGAAGGTCTGGTTGTTAAAACGCGAGAAACCATCGGCGAAGGTAAATTGGGCGCTTAACTCAATCCCTTTATAGCTTAATGAGGTATTAATACCACCGGTAAATGGCGGGTTAGAAGTCCCAAATTTAGCCACATTATCATCGGCACTGTATTTCTCTGTCAATTCGCCGTCTTTGGTATAATACAGGGCATTACCATTGGCAGGGTTAACTCCTGCCCATTCGACCATATAATGAGAACCCAGTGGCAATCCTTCACGCACGATGGATGTTCCCTGTTCAAACTCGGTCACCTGCCCCAGATCCAGTATCTCATTTTCATTGTACGACAGGTTCGTTCCAATGGTCCAGCTTAAATTTCTGCTTCTGATAACATCGTAATTGATCAGAAATTCAATTCCACGGTTGCGAACTTTACCGGCATTGGTGCGTTTGGCATTACCCACAACACCATCCCAGGCTGAGAATTTCTGTACAATAAACAGATCGGAAGTAATGTCGTTATACACATCCAGTGAACCATTCAGACGGTTGGCAAACAGGTTATACTCAAACCCGGTATTAAACTTATGACCGATCTCCCACTTCACATCAGGATCACCTGTTTGAGCCAGCATATAGGCCGGATCTCCAACGTATGAATTATTGGACCACAGGGTATACGATTCATAATTTCCTACGCCCTGGTTACCTGTTGTACCGTAACTGATACGAAACTTCAGGTTGTTGACCCATGATAGGTCCGACATAAAGTTTTCACGCGTGATGTCCCATGTTAAACCTGCCGAGTAAAGAATGGCGTATTGGTAGTTGGCACCAAAGGCCGATGAACCATCGCGACGTAAACTACCACTAAAGGTATACTTATCGTTTAAAGTATAGTTAAGCATCGAAAACAGAGAGAACAGGGCTCTTTCTGATTTGGACCCGCCGACGGTAGGGATAAAATTATTTTCTGCGGTTCCAGGGGTGATGGCAGCTGGTGTTTCCGGTAGTTTCTCTTCCAATCCGTACCCGGTAAAACCAAAGCTGAAGTAATCGTTCTTGATGTATTCTGAACCAATCACCGCTGAAATAATATGCCTGTCTGCTATTACTTTTTTATAGTCAAGCGTATTGGTAAATGTCTTTTCCACACGGCGGTTATAGGACTCAGTGATCGACCCCTGGCGCCCCAGGTCTCCCTCACCCGACTGCAGTGACGTCCAGGCATCGGGACTGATCCATCGTTCACCCAGTGTATTACGATAGTCAATACCATATTGAGTTTTAGCTGATAAACCATCAATGATATCCCATGTCAGGTTAAAGGCTCCGACAAACTTGGTTTCTTCAGCTTTGTTGGTCGATTTACTCATCTGATCGAGCATATTGGCACCTGTTTTACTATACGGATTGTAGAACTTGCTGTTTTCTTCATCAGACAGGTGCGGGTTCTTGTAATTATAAAAACCCGGTTCAGGATCACCATTGGCGTCATAAGGCTCTTCCCATGGGTTAGCCAGGTAAACAGCCGCAAATGGGTTCATTAATGCAATACCGCCCTCACTTTCGATGCGATTGATCTCTGACTGACCGATGGATGTCGTCATTCCAAACTTCACCTTATCTGATATATTGTGGTCCAGGTTTAAGCGACCTGCATGACGTTGCATATCTGAGCGGTCAGACAATCCTTCCTGGTAATAGTTCTGGTAAGCCACATAAAAACGTGTTTTCTCACTACCACCCGAGAAGTTAACTTCATTACTTATTGTTTTACCAGTGCGGAATACAATATCGTTCCAATTTGTTTCAACAGCTCTCAAGCGTGCTAACTCCTCTTCCTGTGCACTGCGTGCTTCTGGCGACATCAATTGATAATTGGGATTTAAAGGGCTTAGCTCCCATCCCGGTCCTTTCCTGGCAATTTCTTCAAACCAAAGCTTCTCGCTTGAATTCATCATGTCAAACTTCTCTTGTGTTTTCACCGAGAATCCTGTTTGATGACGAACATTCACCTGTGTTTTACCTTCTTTACCGCGCTTGGTCGTGATCAAGATAACACCGTTGGATGCACGGGAACCATAAATGGCTGTTGATGAAGCATCTTTTAATACACTTACTGTTTCAAAGTCGTTGGCGTTCAATGAAGCAAAGGCCCCGCTTTCAATGGGCACACCGTCAACCACGTATAAAGGTTCGTTTCCACTGGTAATGGAACCCGAACCACGAATGCGCACTTTAGTACTTCCTGAGCCAGGCTGTCCTGATCCTGTTGAAATGTGCAAACCAGTGGTTTTACCTTGCAACATCTGGTCAAAGGTAGCGACCGGCATTTGCTCCAGGTCTTTAGCTTCCACAACCGAGATAGCCCCTTTCAGACCAACCTTACCTTTGGTACCATAGGCTGATACCACCACTTCCTCAACACCTATTGATTCAGTTTCCAAAACAATATCAATAACTGACTGACCGGTGTAGGTCACTTCCTGGGTTGTCATGCCCACAAATGAATATACCAGCGTTTGAGCATCAGCAGGAACTTCTAACGCATATGTACCATCGAACATGGTAATGGTACCAACGGTTGTTCCTTTAACCAAAATGGTGGCTCCGGGTATCCCAGTGCCATCAGTAGCATCGGTTATTGTACCTGTAACTGTTTGTGTTTGGGCACTTACAAGCCCTACACCAAGTATAAACAAGAACAATAACGTATGTAAAATCCGTTTCATAAATTTTGTTTTATTATTCAATATGACTGTGTATGTTCTTTTGCTAAAGCACATAGGTATTACAGACCACGCCGTTGCGTGGCCGGTAATACAGTAATCTGTAGTGTAGCTACAAACCTGAGAAAGTGACTAGTTGGTTGTTCCGGCTAAACTAATTATGTCAACCTTCTCAAATGCTTTTAGTTAATTGTTATATCAATTGTATAGATTGTATAGTTATTGGCTTCATCCAATACCTTAAAAGACAACTGGTAGTCGCCGTAATAGATGTCTGTTGGAATATCTTCCAGTATGCGTGTTCCTGACAACTTCATTTCAGTGCCTGACAGACTGATTTTATGCATCTCAGCATCCCAATCGGTATCCCAGCCTTTTAATGAGCGCAGGCTGGCAATAGTCACCTGGCATTCTTTCAATGCCGTATCATCCATAAATGTGGCATCTATCAGAATGGATGAGCCGGGTGTGTAAACACCACTATCACGGGTTAAGGATATATCAGCTGTTGGTTTTGTCAAATCGACACCTTCACTGTCAGAACCACATGAACTGAATAAAAGAACTGTAGCCAGGATGATTGCTGTATTTTTTAGTAATTGCTTCATTTTGAATTTCTTTTTGCAATTGTGTTAAAAGAATGGGGCCCCGCGTGACAGGGCTCCCATCCCAACCTTTAACCTATTACTGTTTAACCACTTTTTGTACAAATACTTCATCATCAACCCTTAGCTCAAGCATGTAAACACCATTACTTAGGTGAGCTATATTTACTCTGGTTGCTGACGACCAAATATTAACCTGCTCATGCATCACCACCTCACCTGCTGCATTCATCAATCGAATGGCCGCATCTTTGGCATTTTCAAACCAGGTAACAGTAATGAAATCACTTGCCGGATTAGGATAAACCTCAACACCTGCCAGCTGTTTATCATCGACACCTGTGCGGTTTACCACTGTAATATTGTATGTTGCTTCAATACCGGCACCATATTCATCGCGACCGGAAATGCTGACTTCAGACGAACCTATTGTGAGTGGTTTCAGAACCGCCCTGTTGTCGCTTAACATCAGTTCAAGCACATCACTATTGGCTACTTCATAAGAGTAATACATTTTATCATTGTCGATATCGTTGATCACATCGGCAAATACAAGCTCAAAATTACCATGTTCCATAACGGCTATTGTATCGCGCAACTCATACATGAATTCAGGAGCACGGTTCACATTCAATACCTGAATATCAAACGAAGTGCTGCGTTGCACACCATGCTCGTCGGTTGAAACAATATCGAATGCATGAACTCCCTGGGCATCGTAACCCGGAGTAGCAGTAAGAACTATTTCCGAGGTGTTATCAACAACACTTATCCAGTCCTGGTCGGTTATCACTTCGTTGGTAAAAGTATCACCCTCGTTATCTGTCAGCCTGAAAGTAAGTGTTGTTGCGCGTGTTTCATCCACCTTTTGACTGCCTTCAACCAACTCAACAAACGGAGCTTCATTCATCAACAGGTTAACATCCACGATCATCGTATCATTCAACGGATCATTGTTGAATATTATCAATTGAGCATTATTTCTGATCTCCTGTGCATTGGCTGCAGAGAAACTCAATGGAATGGTAGTAGAATTACCAACGGTCGTCACTCCACTCATATTGGCTGCGTCAATGCTCAACCATGTTTTTTGCTCATAGTTCATTTCATGTGCACGCACCATAAACACCATATCCTGGAAGCCACCCTGTGTGTACATATCAAACCAATCGCCCTGGTAATTGAAGAAGAAACGATCGGCAACAATATTTTCCTGATCGGTATAAACAACTCCCTGTGGTTTAGTTACTCCAAGCGGATAGGTAAGCACTACGTAAAAGCTCTCATTCGGATAGATAAACACCGACTCATCCAACTCAATACTAACGCTTTCCCCCACATCGGCATCGGCATTATCAAAGGCCAGGCTTATTTGTCCTTTACCCACAGTGATCGCGTCATTAATATTATTACCACCTGCCTTGATCTCAACAGTGATAACTCCACTCAATACCGACTCACGTATGTAGAATGTCTCCACATGTGAAAGCAGGAAGCCATCGGCCGGCGCTTTAAATTTAGTACCTGAAATAAATGACAGACCGGCACCAAATCCTATGTTATTGTTTTTGACTGATGCATCTGTATAGCTAATGGTACGATTATATTCATCGGCAACAGCTGACTTTAAATGATCATTGCCACTAACAGCTTTTCCTTGCGATAAAGGTGCGATCGCTGCAGATTTCAGGGTAGAGTTAACGGCGGCTACATCTATTTCTTTACCACGGTTAAACACCATTTCAATGTCCCACTCCAAATCACCAGAACCAAGTACATTACCGATCACGATATCGCGCGTTGTGGTATAGTTATCCACATCAGCACTGACTGTAATAAGCTCATCACTAAGAGTGATAGCCGGAGGCAGTTTACTTTCAATGCTTAACTCGCAATTTAAAGGTTTAGCCAGGTCTGTATCTGTTAATGTTAATGTACTCTTGGAAAGAGCTGGTGAGGCAGGCGTATAGTGCAAGACCATGGTCCACTCATCACCCGGTTCCATTTTAGTACCATCTCCAAGTACGATGATTTCACGACCGGCATTGTAAGTCACTACTTTACCAACAAAGTTTTGCAAAGGAATCAGTCCTGCTTCTTTCACCACCCATCCAAAGCGATTGTATACCTCAGGGTGTTTATAGCTGACACTTATCTCAGGGTTAGATGATAAGGCTCCACTCTGCAGATAAACGGTTTTGGTTCCTGCATTCCTAATGGTGAATTCTTTATCATATGTTTCACCCTCAACATACCATACCTGACCGGCATCATTACCTTCTACCTGAACGTCTGGCGCGCCAATAACCGTTAATTCCATTGGGATTAAAACATCAGCCTTTCCAACGGCGTTATTACGGACATGCAGGTCAGAGGTATAGACTCCATCAAACAGGCTTGATGCGTCCATTAGCAGATCAACTACTTCTGATGATTTTGGAGCCAAACGTTTCTTCTCTACCGGAGATACTGTGTACGACATCAGTTTCGTATTACCCGGCATATAGTCGAACCAGACCAACAGGCCGTCCTCCTGTGTAGGATTCTCAACACCAACTAAAGCAAAAATGCTTGGGTTGTCCAGGTTACGGTAGTTGAAATCGATCGATCCGTTGTTATGGATGATCATCTGGAAGCTGTATTCCAAACGACCACCTGCTACCGGGAAGAAATCTTCCCATGAAACGATAACTCGATCATCTTCTTCCTGATAATAAACACCTTGCTTTTGAGAACGCGAGTAATAGTATGGCAGGTGAAAAGCCGCCATTGGGGCTATGACGCCAGGTATATTATCTTCAAGCGGGATCATGTACGGACGTTGTTGCCAACTCTCAATCTCAGGCTTGATAAAAGAGGCCCAGCCCATTAAACCTATATACAAGGTATCGTATTGAGCACCGTAATAGGGGTAACTCTGGTCCAAAGGCAAGGTAAAATAAGCAAGGTTATCGTCAAGGAATTTTGATTCCAGGTTGGTATTAGCTGCCGTTTCTGTAATATCGGTCCATCCGGCACCATCGCCCTGAACATGCACATAATCAAACTCTCTGAAGTCTGAAGTACCTTCTGCCTGGTTATTCAGGTAATACCAGTTGGTTGGTACAACCGCATACTCCAGCTCGCCATCGCCATCGTTATACACAGTGATCTGTGTTTCATAGCTTTCTCCTGAATTAAGCGTATGACTGATACCCGTTTCAGGTGTCACACGTATAATCGGGTTCTCCACCACATTACCTTTGAGTGTAATTTCATAAGCAGTACCCGTTTCATCGGTAACGGTCATCACATCTTCGAGTAAGCCTGCAGCCGGATCAGCCTGAATACCAGTATTTATTTTAACAGGTATACGAACCGATTGACGAGCTTTAACCACAACAGGCAGATCTGCAATCTTAGTCGTGCTGAATTGATCAACACCAGACATTTGAATGTCAGTCACCTGAATATCGGCAGTACCTGAGTTGGTTAACAAAGTAGTGATTTCAACAACATCGGTTTTATATACGTCACCAAAGTTGATCTCTGTTGTTTCTGCCTCTAAAGCAGCTTGTCCACCAGCCACGAAGTTGGCATTGACTGTATATTTAGTTACCGGCATATCAGGATCATTGCTGACAACAGCCAATCGTTCGTAGATGGCATCCTGCAGTACGCCGTCGGTCTTAAAGGATACTTCCAGCTCTACTGATTCACCCGGTTGCACTGTACCTGACGGATTGGTCACATTAGTCATTATATTCTCTCCGGGATGGTAGAAATGGAAGTAATCGTGATAGGCATTGGATTTGCTACCCTTTGAAAATAACACGGGGTAATCGCTGTTATGAATAAAGGCCACATCAGCATTTTCCTTGTCTACAATACCGATCAGGAATGCTGGAGAATAAATAGACTTGTAAAACAGGATATCCACATCTCCGCTGGCATGTAAAACGATCTGCATATCCACACCAACTCCTGCTCCTGCATACTTTACGTTCTTGTAGAATGCACGGAACATTCCCTCTTCCTGACGATAAAAGATACGTGAGTTATCGCTATACTCAGGGCTCATCATGGTAGCCGTGATCATATCGAAATCGCGCAACCAACTTGGGTTACTTATGGTAGAACCGGACACATAATCCAGGTTATTATTACCATCGTCACCAAATACCAATGCCCCTTGTTCGTTGATCCATACTTTATTGTAGAAACGATCGCGGAACGGGAATGAGAAACCAATTTCTGCTTCAACAGCATATTCAGGTCCCCTTAAGGCCTCATCAATGCGAACACCATCAGCACTGATATCTTCCCAGTTATGAGCAGCAGTTTTATCAGCTGTTGTTGATCCCTCAGGATGCTGATCAGTGAGCACATAGTCATAGCTGTATCCAAAGTTATTTACCGGCTTTGCCAGTCCTTCCACTTCATAGTCAGGTGCAAACTTCGGTACTTTATAGTGCAATGGGTATTTACCATCATTGGAAATGGTGAACGTTCTGTTAGCAATGGCATCTCCCACCGTCAGATCACCTGGTATGGTAATTTCATTCGTTCCATGCTCAGTATCTGCCACCACAATATTGGCAGGGATAACAGCAACACCATGTACACTAAACTGATGGGTATATCCCTGGTCATTGTTCAGGCTGATACTGGCGTTAAATACACCTTCTGCATTTGGGGCGAAAGTAACGCGCACCCAACCGTCTTCCAATGCGGGAATGGTTTCTCCACTTACTACCTTTTCAGCAATAAAAACATCTGGCAGGCTTGAAGTATAACCATCGGCCAACAACTGGTATCCGCGTAAACCTTCATTGGCAATTTGAATATCATAGGTAAGACTTGCTCCCACAAAGACATTACCAAAGTCTACTGTTTTTACTGAATTCAGTTTTGGCTCGTGACCGCTTACATTGAACTGTACTTTTCCCCGGGCAATGCGGTTTTTCGGATCGTTAGAAAGCACCACTACATTTTCTTCGTAATAACCATCAATCAGATTAGCCGCATCAACATCGATCGTTATTTCCTGGCTCTCATTACTCTTTAGCACACCTTCGGCTGGTGACAGGCTAATATAATCGCCTAAATCGTTCATGGTGCTGCGCATGGCCCACGACCATACATACTCATCCTTGTTGATGGCCGATGCAAGCGATTCCCAGGTAGCTCCACCATTAAAGCTCATGAAACAACGATCGGAATATTCCTCCTCGCTTTCTTCCTGGATACCCAATGGATATAGATTTCCTGATGGAATATGCACAACCACCCAATACACATCACCTTGTTCAAAGTGAATTTGTTCCTCCAACTGCACATAAGTTGCGTGCCAAACTTCTGATTTAGGTGTATGGTTCTGGGCCGAGATCAATTCTGCATCCCTCAATACACCACCTTTCCATATTTCAACTACAACCGGCCCTTTTTTAGGATCAACTCTCAGGCTTAACCACATATGTGTGAGGTTGAAGCCATTTTCATCATCTACCTTGTACCAGGTAGCGGCCGAGTTGGTAATAGTCGTATCATTCTCACCAATTATTTTTGTCGCCTGAGAAGCAAACTCCACATAGCGCATACGATCATCGATCGTTTTATAAAAAGGAGCAGCTATTAAGCCATCTACCAATAGATCTTCCGATCCCACTCCTGTTAAAGCCGGTGCGGATTGAAAGTTGGGATAGGTCACACTTTCTTTTGCAAAAGGAACCAGACTTAAACTATCCAGACCAATACGTGCTTTCCAGTTTAGTACGCCTTCGCCAACATTACTGAATGAATAAAGTTGTGAGGTACTGGCATTGGTCTTAACATCTATGTCAAAACTCAAAGCATCGCCCATAACTACTTCAGGACCATTATTGGTCTTAGCCAGCATTATATCTGATAGTTCAGAACCATTGCCCCAGCGGTCAAAGGCTTTAATGGCAAAGTAATAATCAGTTTGTGCATCCAGTCCTGTGATGGTATACGTTACCTCATCACCTACATTGGCATAAAACTGATTGACAACAGCAGAACCGGCCGTTTGGATATTAGCTTCTGTAAACGGCTCTTTGCTCCAGTAAACATTATAGCTAACCGCCTTTTCATCGTCTGCATCCGGCACAACTGTCCAGAATAAAGACGCGAAATCCTGGGCTGTCTCAACCGTTAAGTCATTAACGCGGGTCGGCACAACTGAAGGATCACCCGATTGAAGGGCCATCCAGGCATCGATGTAACCATTTCCCAGTTTACCTTTTGTATAGTCTTCCGTCTGATACTGTTCAACATCATGAACAGAGGTCAGTATGTGTTGTTTTAACTGGTCGGCTGTAAAATCAGGGCCTTTGAATTTGGAAACCACCAAAGCAGCAATACCTGAAACATGCGGACAAGCCATGGATGTTCCCTGCAAATAAGCATAACCACCATCACGGTATGTACTCATGACACCTGCTTCTTTAGCATAACCGGTATTTCCACCGGGAGCGCAAATATCCACCCAGTCACCATATACTGAATATGATGCCCTCTTGAAGTCAGGACCTATAGACGCTACAGCAATACAAGGTTCATAGGCAGCAGGATAAATATCCAGTTCATATCCAAGGTTACCGGCCGCAACGATGGATACACCACCTTTCATCGGACTTCCGGCATAGGACCCCGCATTGGCATGGAAATAATCCAAGGCATCCAGTACAGCCTGGTCGTATAAACCATCGGCAGACCAGCCCCATGAGTTCTGCCCAATTACAGCTCCCATATCAGCAGCATAAACAATGGCCTCGGCATAACCACCGGCAGCACCATCTTCGGTGAATATCTGACAGCTCATCAGCTTAACACCTGGTGTACTTCCATTACCACCGGCAATACCCGCTACACCCGTTCCATTATTATTGATGGCTCCGACTGTTCCCGCCACGTGTGTACCGTGGTAGTGAGTCACAATCTCACCTTTCGACTGACAAAAATTATAACCGTAAATATCATCTACAAATCCATTACCATCGTCATCAATACCTTCAATACCATTTAGCTCGGCATCGTTGGTCCACATGGCTGCTTCCAGGTCAGGGTGATCGTACTGTACCCCACCATCAATAATAGCTACAATCACATCAGACGAACCGGTTTCGATCTCCCAGGCTTTCGACAGGTTAATATCAGCTCCTTCAACGGCCCAATCAGCTGTCGTACCATCATTATCATAGTGCCATTGGTCACCTAAAAAAGGATCATCAAAGGCAGCCGTAGCATTGGTAGCCATTGGTTCAGGGCTGGCCTCTTCTCCTATCAGCTTAACTTCAGGAATAACAGAGGCCACTGATACTTCAGCCAGTTGTCCATATTGACGTGCTACTTCTTCTGGGTTAAGCTTATTATCAAACTCAAGCTGATACCACAGGTGTAAGCCGGCAGCTTTATGCCTCTCTTCAAACTTAGGTGAGTAACGAAACACACGTTTCATATTGTGCGCCGCCACCTGTTCAGATACCGCATCAAAAGCAACAATACCCGTTTCAACACCTTTTTTAGTATTCTTAATACTCTTTAAATTGGACTGGAGCATCGCGTTCATTTTAACCCGAATGGCTCCTTGACGCTGACCATTAACATATTCTTGCGCTGCCATCTCGCCTGTCAAAATAAACAGGCCAAAAAGCAAGCATAGAATATGACGTAGTAATTTTCCTTTCATATTATGAATTTTGAATAACTATTTTGATTTAAGTAAATGTTGGTTTTTACTCTTCTCTGTTCTTACCATACCCTTTAAGATTTTTTTAAGCGCCTCTTTTTGCACTTCATTTTGCTCAATGAGTTGCTTGATCTCTTCATCTGTTACTTCTGCTTTTTTCTTCTTAGTCATCGGACAAATTTTTAATTCGAAAACTGTCTAATTATCGGGGTGTCTTAGTTTGCACCGGCCAAAGTAATGGCAATGCAACAGGCCATAAAATTTAGGAGCACAGTGATAATGCTGCACATTTAATTAACTCCTTAGAATTACTGCTCACACACTCTGTTTAAACCTAATAAGAGCACTACAAACAACACCTTACCAACTGACATACTGACACTTAAAAAACACCGGAACTTCCATTGTAAAATCCTTAAAAAGTGGCATTCCCAAATCCCCGGGAGTGTATTTGTGTAAGAAAACGGACTTAATTGAGACACATTTAATGCTGCATTTCAGCATCGCTTGTTATCCGGAAGTCTACATAACGTTAAGTGCATAAAACAAAGTCGTTTTATAAGTATAATAACAGGAACTATACATGCTCAAGCCGGAGGAGCATGTATAAAATAACCCTTTAGAATCGTGATTTTACCTCTTTCGCATGCTGATTTAAAGAAGCCATAAAGCAACAAAACAGGAGCCAATGACATAAAGACATATACCCAAGAGATCATTATCTGATAACATACAAATCAAAAAAAACCGGTTATGCATAGTGCATAACCGGCCTCTCTCCTTAGTTTATGGTAACAGTTATTCAATAACAATATCTATTGAATAGATACTATAGTTATTGGCTTCGTCCAAAACCTTAAATGACAACCGGTATTCGCCATAATAGATATCAACAGGAATATCTTCCAGCACCCTTGTTCCCTTGAGGCTGAAATCTGTCCCGTTTAATACGATCTTATCCATCTCTGCATCCCAATCGGTATCCCATCCCTTTAGTGAGCGGGTGCTGGCAATGGTCACCTGACACTCCTTAAGCGCCTTATTATCAGCAAAGTCAGCATCTATCAAAATAGAAGAACCAGGACTATAGGCCCCGCTTTCACGTGTTAAACGGATATCGGCCGTTGGCTTCGTCAGATCAACTGATTCGTCGTCGCTGCCGCAAGATGACATTAGTACAACAGCCAACAGTATTGATAAAAAACGTGTTACATATTTCATATCTAATGAATTTTAAGGCCAGGCAAGATCCAGTCTTACCTGGCTGTTTTATCTTATTGTTTTACAAGCTTGCTTATCACTGTTTCACTTCCTGAAACCAGCTCAAGCATATATACTCCGGGAGTCAGATGACCTACAGAGAAAGTGTGTTGAGAGCCTCTTACATATGCTTCATCAACAACAGAGCCACCCGCATTAATCAATCGCAGCTGAACCTCATCACTGTTCTGATTATTCCAGCGTACCTTGATAAAATCACTGGCCGGATTAGGATAGATCTCCACTCCTCCTTCTTCCATACTGCTGATACCCGTGCGATTCACCACGGTGATCGTATAGCTGCCAATTAACTTCGCTCCGTATTCATCGGTACCTGAAACAGACAGATCAACATTTCCGATTGTAATTGGTGTTAATACAATGCCATTGTCGCCTACATACATATCGATAACATCATTGTTGCTCAATGTCACATTGTAATTCATCTCATCCATATCCCTATCGGCTATTAGCTCCTCAAAGGCTATTTCATGAGCACCATGCTCTAATACCATGATGGTATCTTTCAGCGCTTCATAGGTAAAATATGGATCACGATTGATGTTGATCACTTCAATGGGGAAAATGTAGCTTGTCTCTTCATTGTGCTCATCTTTCCCAAGGAATTCAATATCATGTAAACCTTGTGCGAAATAATCAGGCGTCAGCGTCAACTCCACTTCTCCACCTTCATTCTTTGTTATTTCTACCCAATCCATGGCTGACACTAATTCCACGGTATAATTATCCTGCTCCATATCCTTGACAGCGAACTTCAGGCTTGACACTGTGTTCTCATCGATCTTATCAAGACCTTCAAGATGTTTGAACTTAGGTCCTTCATTCATTAACAGGAATAAATCAGCATGTAACTCTTTATGTAGCGGATCATTTGTCGTTATCGTGATATCGGCCGCATTTATGTACTCTTGCGCATAAGCGGCATCAAAGGTAATTCCCAGGTCAAAGCTTTCACCTGCAGCAACGGTTCCTGTTGTTTGTGCCAGCTTAAGCCAGGTCATTTCTTTAAATTCAAGCTCATGTACACGTACCAAAAATGCATTGTCGAAGAATTGTGACGCGTAGATATCTGCCCACTCGCCATCGTATTGGAAGAAGTAACGACCTGCTGTCGCATTGGCATAATCGTTAACCTTACCCTGAGGATTACCAACTCCCAGCGGATACCTGATCACCACATAGAAATCTTCTCCGGGATACAGGAAAACAGGCTCATCCAACTCAATGGTATGGAATTTACCAACATCACCATAACCTTCTTCGTCATATTGATAAGACCCTTTAGCAATGATGCTGGCATGCTCAATGGAAGTACCTCCTGCCATGATCTCCACATATAATGTTCCTGACGACTGATTCTCATGACGGAACCAGGTCTCCACATGCGATAACAAGAAGCCATCATTTGGCACGGTAAACTGCGTACCTGATACAAATGCTGTGGTAAAACCAAAGCCAAGCCAGTTTTCCACTTCCTCTTCATCAGTGTGCTTCAGGGTTCTGTTATAAGCCACATCGGCCTTCAGACCAGAGCCAGTACCTACTTTCAGATCTGTTGCCGATGCTGCCTCAAGCGCCATAGCTGCTTCAGCTGATGTTGTTGTAACATAGGCATCTTCAGGAGCTTCCTGTCCGCGGGTAAACCGAAGCTTAGCACTCCACTCAAGTTCGCTGTTACCACTTGTATTACCTATGGCCAATGGACGAACCTCCTGGTGTGTATTATTATCTGCCATAACAATGATATCATCACCAATGGAAGCAAGCGGAGGAAGTAAGCTAGTTAAAGTGGCATTCCATGTAACAGCCACATTACCGTCAACATCATAAATACTTGATGATGCGGTTGATGAACCAACCACTGATGGAGAATAGCTTACATAACACTGCCATTCCTCTCCAGGCTCTAATACAGAACCATCTTCCACCAATATTTGACCAAAGAATAGCTGTGCATATATCTGATCTCCGATAAAATCATCTATTGCCACATAACCTTCCGGGTATCCGCTAACAGAATTACCTGCTGCGGGATAGTAAAATTCTACTTTCAGGTCACTGTCCTTATTTGTTGCAGAAGATGCTAAGTGAATGGCTTTTGTTCCCTGATTCTTAATTTTAAAACCCTGAACATATACCGAATCCTGCACATACCATACTTCCGAATCGATGTTCTCGACCGTAATATCAGCTTGTCCGGTAACCGTTAAATTAACCGGTACAGTTAACTCCGGTGTTTCTACAGAATTGTTGATGATCGGCAGATCATAGTTATAAGTACCGTCATAAAGATTCTCTGTATCAATACGCATTGATAATACAGTTTCACCCTGAGGCGCTATCAACTGCTTTTTAACCGGGAAAATGGTATAAGAGAATGGCTCATAAGCACCATTAAACAAATCATGATGCATTATCAGGCCTTCTGTTTCGTCAGGATTTTCAATACCAATGATACCGTAAACCTTTACTTGTTCGAAGTGCTTATAGTTAAAGTCAATTCGACCATTATCATGCAACACCACCTGGAAGCTGTATGGCTTACTCATTGCCCCTGTTAAGTCTACAAACTGGTGGAAAGTAACCACAAACTTATTATCTGTATAATGATGGTAGATACCTGTTTCCGGGTAGCTTGTTCTGGAAGCATTATTGTGTGGCCCAACCATAGGCGCTAAAACACCTTTAAACTTATCAAAGGCCGGAAACTCTACAGGCATTCCGAATATATTATTAAGATCAGTTGGTTCCTCAAAGGTGATCCAGCCCATGGCACCGATATAAACCGTATTGTATTCCTGACCGTAATAATAGAATGGCTTGTTTAAAGGAACGGCAATATAAGGATCCATAGTGCCGTCATACCACATGTTTTCCAACAGGTTCGATTCTTTTGCTACATCCAGGATATCGATCCAACCATTACCTGAACCTTTTGAGTAGGTGTAATCATATTCATCGATCGCACCCACTTTTGATTCACTGTTAACCGGGTAAAACCATTCATTAGGAATAACTCCCATTTCCAATTGCCCTAATCCGGTATTACTTACTGTTACATTAACATCCCTGAAAGAACGTGCATTCACTGTTTCGTTAAATCCATCAACAGGTGTGACTGATATTAGCGGATTCTCCTTAACACTAGCCATCAATTCAACCTTAAATACAGTTCCGTTCTCAAGTGTCAGGCTTGCTACACCTGCTATTTCTTTAGCCACTGAGGTATTAACAGCGATTGGCAGATAAACCGATTGACGCGGACCTACTGCATATGGTAGTTCAGCACTGCTGCTAAAATCGCTATTATCGAAATCAACACTTACTATATCTTCACTGGCTGTTCCCTTATTGATAATCTGTAGTGTCAGTTCCTGTACTGACGTTTTAAACACATTACCAAAATCAAGGGTATCAATTGCTAATCCAACATCCGATGCTCCACCAGCTATAAAGTTGGCTGTTACTTCAAAAATAGACATTGGCGCACTTACATCATTGCTGACAACCGGAATACGCTGGAATACATCACCCTGCAAAGCCGATTGGGTATCAAAACTTAATGTTACCGTGGCCGATTCGTTTGGCAATAGCGTACCATAAGCATTGGTGGCTGCTGTTACCATATTCTCACCCGGATGTTTGAAATGAAAGTGTGAGTTATAATCTGTTTCAACACCAAAGGATAGCGGGTAATTACTGTTGGAAGCATAGGCATGTCCGCCATTCTCCTTATCTGTTATACCAACAAAGTAATCTGGTTTTTTACCGCCGTCTTTTGATACCTGCCTGAAAAGTATATCAAAGTCACCATTGGCCGATAAAACCATTTGCAGGTCAACAGTGCGTCCGCCCATTTTAACATACTGGTAGTGAACCCTGAATTCGCCATTGGCTCTTTCATAATACACATTGGCCTGCTTACTTTCAAAGTCAGCATCCAACATGGCTGCAGAGATCATATCCAGTGAGCGGATTCTGCTTAAATCGGTTTTGGTATTGGTATTAATTCGCAGGTTTCCATTGTCTCCAAACACAAGCACACCTTGCTCATTCACCCATACCTTGTCATAAAAGCGGTCATAAAACGGGAACGAGAATCCAAGATCCAGCTCAACGCCATAATCCATGCCCTTCAATTGATCCAGAATACTGGTTCCGTTGGTAATGTCCTTCCATCCATGCTCAATACCGATAACATTCTGATAGCTAGGCCCAAGATCCAGGACATATGAGTAAGAATAACCAAAGTCATTGACAGGACGCTCTAAGCCTTCCACTTTTTGCCCTTCAGCAAATGCCGGTATGGCATAACTCAAAGGATAGTTACCCGCATTGGTAATATCGAAAGAAACTGGTGCAACCGCATCACCTACTGTCATGCCGGTACCGATTGATGCCGTAGCCGGTGATATCTGAATTTTAGCCGGTTCAACGGCAGTACCAGCCAACTTAAATGAATGCGAGAACTGCCCGTTATTCATCTGAATGGCTGCATACTGAGCTCCGGCTGTTGATGGTGTATAAGAAATTTGAACAGAAGCTTCACCCCTTGCCGGAATGAAAGAAGAACTTACATGGTCGATTTTAAAATCAGGATTATCGGAAATTACTTGTGATTCGTGCAGGTAATAACCCGTATAACCTTCATTGGCAATCTGTATATTTAAGGTCTTGCTTTTACCTATAAACACATTACCATAATCGATGATAGATTGCGATTTCAGTATAGGTTCATGGCCATCAACATCAATGGTCACTTTCTTTTTGATTAACCTATTGACAGGGTCGTTTGATGCAAAGACCAGGTGTTCTGTATAAGTCCCGTCAATCAGCGTTTCTGCATTGACTGTCAATTGTAGTTCCTGACTACCGTTACCTGATAATTCACCGGCTGAAGGTGATAAAGTGATGTAATCACCCAAGTGAGCGTTCAGGCTACGAAGGGTTATTTTCCAGATCCAGTCATCTGTTTCACCATATACATCATTCACAAATTCCCAACTCTGTCCACCATTGCTGCTAAACAAACAGTTCTCCGACTGCCACGTTTCACTTTCTTTTGTTAATCCCAGTGGGAACAGGTTGCCCGCAGGCGTGTGCACTACCACCCAGTAATAGTTGTTAGCTTCCAGGTAAACCTGCTCATCCATAGTTACATAGTATGCACTTTGGTAGGCGCCTACCGGTTCTATTTCCTGCGAAGTTATTAATTGTGCATCATGTATCTGAGCCCCTTTATAAAACTCAATAGTGGCCGGACCATATTCGGGATCAATATTCAGATCAACCCAGAAACTTGTAACATTAAAATTCCTTTGGACATTGAATCGTGTCGCTGCAGAATTGGGCAGACTGGTATCCTCCTCTCCAATATATACATATGAAGCTTGCGAGTTATATGACAAACGATCATCGATTGATAACGCGACAGGGGCATCAATGGTCTCATAACTATTGACCTCGCTCGCCTTAATATTTATACTAAAGCTTCTGTCAGCCTCCACCGGCTGATGAATACCCAGGCTGTAATCATCCAGCTGGGTTCCTGCCAATCCAATGTATGAACTCCACTGTAACAAACCTTCATCGTTATTATTCAACTGAATGTTTGAAATAATTTGTGAAGCACCTGCCACATCAATAGTTAGTTCTGGCTCATTGATCACTAACTCAATGGCAGGGCCGTTGTTGGTTGCCTTTACTGTTACATCTGACAATTCAGAAGCGTTACCCCATCGGTCAAACGCTTTTACAGCAAAATAATACTCCGTTTTAGGATCAAGGTCTTCCAATGTGTATTCAACTTTATCACCTACTTTATCAAAGTAACGGTTGATAATTGTTGAGGCTGCACTTTCAAGGCTGCTTGCGTCAAATGCTTTATTGCTCCAGTATAAAGTATAGCTACTGCCTATCTCATCATCAGGATCAGCTACAATACTCCACTCTACCTTCGCTTCATCCTGAGAGGTTTGCACCACCAGGTCACTTACTTGTGCAGGAGGATTACTTACCGAACCTGACTTTAAAGCTTTGGCCGCATCAATAAATCCAGAACCCAGCTTACCTGACTGTGAAGCTGTTAAATATGGTTCAAGGTCATTAACCGATGTAATGAGATGGCGCTTCAGTTTATCAGCTGTAAAATCAGCTCCACCATGTTCTGATACCACCAATGCAGCAATACCTGAAACATGCGGACAAGCCATAGATGTACCTTGTGTAAATCCATATGAATTATCAGGGTAAGTACTCAGTACACCACCATTTTCACCTTCACTGATATTTCCACCCGGGGCACTCACGTCCACCCAGTCACCATGAGATGAGTAATAGGCCATTTTATTGGTGTAATCAATGGACCCGACCGCCACTGTTGGTTCGTAAGCTCCGGGATAAAATTTGGCATCAACCCCTTCGTTACCGGCTGCAAAAATGGCCACTCCACCTTTCATAGGAGAGCCTTGATAAGCACCTGCTTCTTCTATGAAATAATCAATGGCATCCAGCACAATTTGTTCATAGGTGTCAGGTGATGGCCATCCCCATGAATTCTGGGCGATAACAGCACCGTTATTAGCCGCATAAATCAATGCTTCAGCCATACCACCGGGAGAACCGTTATCAACTAATATCTGGCACGACATTAATTTAACACCCGGATTGATACCATCACCACCGGCAATACCACTTACGCCAATACCATTATTATTAATGGCACCTACTGTACCGGCAACGTGCGTGCCATGAAAGTGCGCTTCTATTTCAGCCCTTTCTCTGGCAAAGTTGTAACCATAGATATCATCGATATAACCATTCTCATCATCGTCAACGCCGTTTTCTCCATTTAGCTCTGCCTCATTAACCCACACAGCATCCTTTAAATCCTCATGCAGAATATCTATACCTCCATCAATAATAGCCACCACCACTTCTGAAGAACCGGTTTGTACCTTCCAGGCTTCAAACAGGTTGATATCAGCACCCGCTACGGCGCCTTCACGCACTGTACCGTTATTATGGTAATGCCATTGTTTATCCAGTCTTGGATCGTCAAATGGCATATTATTGATTTCTGCGGACGAATAGGTTTTGGCAGGTACAGCATTGCCCGCTGACACTTCCCTGATAACTTCAGCATAGGCTACCTCATCAATCTTAGCATACTCATTGACCACCTGCTGTGGATCAAAACCCGTATCATACTCAATAACATACCATTGATCTAAGCCATGCTTTCTGTATTTATCTTCAAATTTAGGCGAATATGGAATGATCCGCCTGATTGAAGTAGCTTCAATTTGCTTTGAAACAGCATCAAATGCTACTATACCGGTTTCAACACCCTTACTTGTAGATTTGAGTCTTGACATGGATTTTAATGAAGAGGTCCGGACCTTCACCCTGATCTTTCCTTTTAATTTCCCGTCAACATACTGCTGGGCATGAAGTCCAGCTACCATCAAGGTCATGATTATAACGACCAGATTGAATTTCATTAGTAGTCTTCGTTTCATTTTATTGATTTTAAAATTTTACGAACGCTTTTGATCAACCAACCATCACGAACGCGATTCTTTACTTAAGAATTCTGGATTGTACCAGTTTCAGTTGCAATATAGAGGCACATAAATGGAGCTGAAATTTTAAGCACACAGTGTTATTACTCCTATGAAACTGTTCTCCATAGAATTAGTACTATCAGGGGTAAAACCAACCGTATTTTTACCACTACAACAAACACTAAGAACCTCATTATCTAACAGTTTAACTTCGCAGTCATCAAAATAGCCCATGTGGATATTCAAGGTGATTCCTGATCGTTTTTTATGAAATACAGAATTTTCACCCCTCGGAAAAGAAGCAAAATATGATCAGGCAGAAGACAAAAAAAAGGCTCTTGCGGTTACGCAAAAGCCCTTGGTGTATTTTATACTCAAAAAAGGTTAACTCTATAGCTCTGAAAGAAATTTAATAAGATTAATATCGGTATTTGTCAAACCTAACTTTTTACGAATACGCGACCGTTTCACTTCAACACTTTTGGTACTTTGATGTATCAATGCTGAAATTTCCTTGGAATTCATGTTGAGTTTAAGAAAAGCACAAACTTTCAGTTCCGATGGAGTCAGATCAGGCGCCAGCTTCTCCAGTTTCCTGTAAAAATCGGTATGTACATTCTGGAAACGCAATTCAAACTCTTCCCATACCTCTGGTTCAGCACCTCCCTGTAAATCAAAAATAATACGTTGTACAGATTCTTTATTCTCAGGTTTCATTTTGGTTTTTAACCGTAACAAACGCCCCGAAACGTTATTAATCAATTCGTGCTTCTTCAACAGGTACATGACGTTGGTTGTCAACTCCCTGTTCTTTAATTCAAGATCTTTTTCAAGGCTTTCCTTCTCGGTGTGAACCCGCTTGGCCCTGCTTCGCCACAGGCTGTATAACAATACAAAAACTACAAGCAGAAAGATAACAACACCAAGAATAGCATAGACCGTTACCATATGTCTGAAGTGCTTTTCAGCCCGCTCTTCGCGCATGGCATTAAACTCATATTCAAGCTGCAGTCGTGTTGTTTTTTCAACAACTGACTCGTTGACCGCTTTGTTTTTTGTCTCATGAAACTTCTTCAGGGCTGTATTAGCTAATTTATAATTTCCCTTTAACTCATAAATCTCCGCCCTATGACCGTAGGCCTTTTCCATAAAGTTCAATGACTCAATTTTCTCAGCAAATTCAACAGCCTGATTATTGGCATATTCAGCACTATCAATGTTATCAACAGAAAGGAAATAATCAGTCAGCAAGTCATAGGAGCTGGCAATACCCATCAGGTTATTGTCTTCTTTTCTTACCCTTAGTCCCTCATTGATATATGGCAATGCCTTTGATGGCTCATTAATACGCAGGTATAAATCACCCAGGTTATTATTGGCAATTCCCTGCTGCACCAGGTCATTATTCCTGATGGATTCAGCCAATGCTTTTTCAAAATATTCTATTGCAGCCGAATATTTATCTTGTTCCATATATATACTACCAATATTTATGTAGAATATCTGGATCTGTCGCATGTATATATCATTGCCTTCAGAGAGCAATTTAGTATTCCACTCCAGTGCATCGTTAAAATGCTTTAAGGCACCATCATAATCTTCCAAATGAAAACGTACCGCTCCAAGGTTCAATTCTACGCCGATCAGGCGCATAAAATCTTCGTTATCTTCCAGGAGTGCTTTTGATTGCAAAAACATTTCGGTGGCCTTGGCATAGGCACCTGTTCTTAGAAAAACAACACCCAGGTTATTTAAAGCTTTCGCCCTTATCTCATACTTTTCAACATCTTCCGACTCAATCAACGCTCTGTTGGCATACTCAAAACTTTTTTTGATATCACTATGCTCATATTCAAAGGATACTTTTATAAGTAAATCTACCCGGTCTGCATTACTTTCACTGGTATTGTACTTAGCGAGCAGACTATCAACTTTAAACTGTTCTTGTGCTAACAGCCCTTGCATACTTGTTGCCAAAAGCAGTACAATTATAAAATGGATTCTATAAGTAGCTTTACGTAATCGTGTTTCCATATACATGTATTTTGCTGAAATATCCATTGCAGGGTTAAGCCGGCATTTCAGCGATGTTTTACAATTCCCCAAGCCCTAGACTAATTTTTAGGGGGGATGGTTGCGTCTACTGCTAAAAGATTTTTATATTCAATGCTAATTTTAATATGAATATAAGAAATGAATTTAACAATAAAGCCATTTAACGAATTAAATTTAAAAGAGTTATATAACGCTCTCCAACTTAGGGCTGAGATATTTGTAGTGGAGCAAAATTGCGTTTATAACGATATAGACGGAAATGATGAATTGGCTTATCATCTTTTGGCAACAGATAACGGCCATGTGGTTGGTTATGTGCGTATGCTTCCCGGCGGGACACGATTTAAACATACATCAATAGGGCGCCTGGTTGTGCATAAAGATTACCGCTTTAAAGGCCTGGCCAGGCAATTAATGGAAGAAGCCGCCCAATGGATATTTGAAAACTGGAAATCGGAGCTTATTCAAATAAGTGCCCAAAAATACCTGAAAGCATTTTATCAAAGCCTGGGATATAATATAATCTCTGACGAGTACCTTGAGGATGGTATTCCGCATCTGAAAATGGAACTGAAATATAGTACCCATGATTAGAATTGTAATCTGCATAGCTATGATGCGGCCCAAGACGAACAGAATATTATTTGTACTTTTAAAGTCAAACAACATTTAAATGAAGGATCAGAAAGCCATATTACATAAATGCCTCAAGAATGACTGGCCTGCTTTTGTTATAGCTGGCACCGATATTTGCGCTGTCGAAGCCATGGAAGCTTATCTTGAAGTAGCCCGGCAAAAAGGGTGCAGCGAAGATTTTTTGGATGACATGCAGTTGGTGATTGACGAAATGAGACAATTTCAGCAAGAAGAACCGGAACACATTAAAATACCGGATTAGGTATATAGGTCACCAGGTCGATAGACTATTAAACTTAAGGATAATAAGACAAAACTTAACAGCCAATCAAGCCAACTAAAATGAAGTTAATAAGCACATGTCCCAATTGTCAGGAAGAAATTAAAATTCCGTCTTTCTGGATAGCAGACCGAATCGATCTGGCCAAGGCTAAAGGCAAGGAGTTTGATGTTTCCTGCAAAAGATGCAATAAGATAACTAAAATTCATGTTGATGACGTGAAAGCCGTTGCTGATAAAACAGTTGCGATTACTGGTTTGATTGCTTTCTTTCCGGCCTTAACAGCAAGCTATTTTCTCTTTCAATATGGCTTTATAGCCTACGCTACTATTGCCTTACCTGTTATTGCCAGCTCATCAGCCAGGCATAACCAGCGAACAAAAATAAATCAATTCAACTTATTACATTACGACTCTAAACGTAACAGAAGGTAAATGGCCAAACGCATTATCATAAAACCCTGGTTAATTGTGGGATTACTCCTTGTTATTCCCACATCGTTATTCACTGCCATTGAGTTATTAAAACTCAATGATCAGGAGGAGGTCATTGAATCGATTTACACCAAGCAGCTGGAGTCTGTTTTATTCTCGATAAACCAGTACACCGACGATATAACCAATAACTGGATCGATGTCTTTTACAAAGACATCAACCTTAAAGATTATACCGGCACCAGCGAAATAGTGCTGAAAGACAATAAGCATGTTAAATCATTGATAGTACATCCCATTGATTCTGCTTCCCTGAATCTCGGTGCCTTTAGCATTGCCAATGATACGCTTAAACAGGAAATAACCGAACAGTTACTGGCGCATACGAAAGAAATAGATCAGCTCAAGCGATACATAAAAAGTGGCTACCGCAAGGTAATAGGTATAGATCTTGAGTATCAGAAACACTTGTCAATGCTTGTATTTATAACTGAGCTCGAACAAAGTACATATTTGAACATACTGCTGCTTGACGCCCGGTATTTTATCAGTAATGCCCTTTCACCACGCATTCAAATGGCTGCCGGTAACGACCTGGTTATAGTTGTAAGGCATATTAAAACCAATGAACTGATCGCGTCGAGCCTGTTGAACGAGGCACCTGATGAAGTGATAAAAGAACAGGCTATATGGCTCTTACCCGACTACTCGCTGGGAATATTACCTGTTGGCATAAGCATCAGTGAACTGGCTAATAAAAGAGCCACTCAAAACATTGGCCTGCTTATTTTAGTCGATATTATGCTGATCGTTGGTGCCTGGCTTTTTTACAGGAATGTGAAGAGGGAACTGCACCTGGCTAAAGTAAAGTCAGATTTTGTGTCGAATGTTTCGCACGAGATAAGAACGCCCCTTGCACTCATAAGCATGTATGCCGAAACATTGCAGCTGGGTCGCTTAAAAGACGAAAGTAAGCGTCATAAATACTACGACATTATCTATAAGGAAACCCAGCGTCTCTCGGGCATTGTAAATAATATCCTTAACTTTTCGCGCATTGAAAGCGGGCGTCAGAAACTACATTTCGCCCAGTTTGAGATCAATGAAGTAGTGAACGAGGTGGTAAACAACTATGAGTATCATTTTACTAAAAAAGGTTTTGATGTAGCCATAGAAACAGACGAATCTCTGGTTTCCATTGAAGGCGACAGGCAGGCTATTACAGAAAGCCTTATCAACCTGGTGGATAATGCCATTAAATACAGTGCCGACATTAAGGAAATAACAATAACGACCGGACTCAAAGGTATATACCAGTTTATAGAGGTTAGCGACAAGGGGATTGGCATTCCAGTCAAAGAGCAAAAACACATATTTGAAAAGTTTTACCGTGTTACCAAAGGTGCACTGGCTCATCATGCCAAAGGATCGGGACTTGGTTTAAGCATTGTAAACCATATCATTGAATCGCACAATGGTAAAATGGAAGTAGAAAGCACAGAAGGCTCCGGCAGTAGTTTTAGAATATTATTACCAACCAACAAAGTAAATAAACGATGAAACAGATATTAATAGTTGAGGACGAACCCGATATGCAATCGGGCATAAAAGACAATCTGGAATTTGAAGGTTATGAGGTAGATACTGCTTCAGATGGTAAAGAAGGTTTGGTTAAGATATTAAGTAATAACTACGATCTGGTATTGCTGGATGTGATGTTGCCGCTTATGAGTGGCTTTGACGTATGTAAAAAAGTGCGTCATGAAAACAATGATACGCCCATCATCTTTTTAACTGCCAAGGGTGAGGAAATAGACAAGGTGATAGGTCTTGAATCGGGTGGTGACGATTACCTGACAAAGCCCTTTAGCCTGCGCGAATTACTGGCCCGTGTTAAGGCAGTAATGCGACGAACAGAAAAAAGTTCAGGTCAGGCCAACTCACAAAAAACAGAGATTGGCAGACTAAGCGTTGACTTTGAAACATTCACGGCCCATGTGGATGGTGATGTGGTTAAAATGACCAGCAAGGAATTTGAGATACTGCAATACTTCCTTAAGCATAAAAACGCAACCATAAGCCGCGACAGCCTGCTTGATAATGTTTGGGGCTATGACTTTCAGCCAACGGCACGAACCATTGATAACTTCATTTTGAAGCTGCGCCAAAAGATTGAAGACAACCCCAATGATCCGCAAATAATTATTACCGTACATGGTATGGGATATCGGATGGTAAGTAGTTAGCTTATTAAATCATTAGATTATTGAGTCGATAGCTAAGGAAATCATCAATTACCCCCATGCCACTGACTAGCTGACCATTAGTACACCTGCTTCTTCCTGAAATAATGACATTGGCGATTCTGATGACATTTTTATGACAATTAATGACAACAGATGACATCCTTTTGACGAAGTGGTGTTATTGGCCCTATACATTTGCTTTTGTAAATAAGTTATAAACCACATTAAAAACTTGAATTATGAAAGCAAGAAATTTATTTTCAGTATTGGTGATTTTAATCGGATTAAGTACCACCACTATGGCACGTACGCCAGAAGAAGTAGCAATGAAGAAATGTTGCAAGCAATTGAACAAAGAACTTCGCAAGTCATTACGCGGACCTAGCTTCGACTATTTAAAACCTGATAATAAGGAAACGATATATGTTAAGTTTCGTGTTGACAAAGACAACAAATTAATCTTCCATAAAATTAACGGTGAAGACGAAAGATTAATGAACTATGTTGTATCAACACTTAAGGACAAGGACTTTTATGCTGTTAACTCATCGCTACAAGGTAAAACAGTTCGTTTCCCAATCAATTTCCAACATGTCGAAAACTAATATCTCCAATCGCCTGGATTTTTATACGATTTTTGGAAAATTACTGATTATCCTTACTTTTAATCGTCGATAAACACTATGATAGCTAAAACACTAAAATACGTCGCCCTATTAACCATCCTGCTCTTCAATGGCAGCGCCATAGTTAACTCCCAGCTACTTCAGGAGGAACAATTCCTTGAAGGTCACTGGAAGTTTAACATCGGCGACAACGAAGAATGGAAAAACCCTGATTTTGATGACAGCCAATGGCAACACATACGCGTACCGGCCAGCTGGGAATCTCAAGGTTATAATGATTATAATGGCTTTGCATGGTACCGTAAAACGATTCGTTTGGATATCATACCTGACCATGATTTAATATTGCGAATAGGCAGTATCGACGATGCTGATGAAGTGTTTATCAATGGTAAGCTGGCAGGCCAATCGGGTGGCATGCCGCCCAATACACAAACCGCTTATGGCAAACCCCGTTATTACACGATCCCTAACGATTACTGGAAGAAAGGTGAAAATACTATTGCCATACGCGTATATGATTTTTATAACGAAGGAGGTATCATAAACGGTCCCGTATCCTTAAACACCAACCTGACCAGCAAGCTTCTGGCCCTGGATCTTTCGGGCACCTGGAAATTCGCTGTTCATAACCAAAAGGGAGCCGAGCAAGCTGATTATGATGATTCTGACTGGAGTGATATTAAGGTTCCGGCATTATGGGAAAACGAAGGCTGGCCCGGTTTCGACGGTGTAGCATGGTATCGTACGAGCTTTACATTACCAGACAAGCTGAAGAATGAAGAACTTGTGCTACTCCTTGGAAAAATAGATGATGAAGATAAAACCTGGTTGAATGGAACACGCATTGGTGGCGTATCGCCCGGCGCAACACGTTCATCACTGGCCCGTGGATTAAACGGCTCATACCAGGCGTACACAACACTTCGGGCATATAAAATACCTCAATCGCTGATTAAGACTAAGGGAACAAATACGATTGCCGTACGTGTTGTTGACAGCGGAATTGACGGAGGTATTTACGAAGGACCGGTGGGAATAATGACCAGAGATCAGTTTGAGCGCTTCAGGAAAATGATTAAAAAGGAGCCTAATTATATGGATGTATTTTGGGAATGGCTAAATAACTAATTATGAAAAGAATTATCCTACATATCACCACCATAGCCTTCCTAATCATTTGTATTGCTGCAAATGGACAAGATGATAAAAACCTGCGCGACTACAAATCGTTAAACGGCCAGTGGTATTTCTCCATTGGCGACGATGAAGACTGGGCCCGCTACCATTACAATCACTTTAACTGGGAGCAAATACGCGTTCCTTCAATGTGGGAACACCAGGGCTTTAACGGATACGATGGCTATGCCTGGTACCGCAAAGAAGTGAAAATAGGACAAGACGCCGAGAAACTGAGTTTATGGCTCGACCTTGGGTATATTGACGATGCCGATGAAGTGTATCTCAATGGCGAATTAATCGGTCAATCGGGTCAGTTTCCTCCTCATTTTAAAACAGCCTATAACGGACGACGTTTGTACAAGCTACCATCTCAATATATAAAATACGGAGAGCAAAACGTACTGGCGGTTCGCATTTACGATGCGTATGGCGAAGGTGGCATTATCTCAGGCAACATCCGGTTGAGAGCCGAGCTCAATCCTCTGCGACCTGACTTTTCGCTTGAAGGCCGATGGAAATTCAAAACAGGTGATAAAAACTATTATAAGTCGGTAGCCTATAATGACAGCAACTGGGACAAGATAATGGTTCCCGGAGCATGGGAAGCTCAAGGCTACGACAACTACGACGGAATGGCCTGGTATCGAAAAACAGTCAGCTTACCGGCCGATTTAAAAAATGAGCGCCTGGTAATATTACTGGGTAAAATTGACGATGTGGATGAAGTCTATATCAACGGAGAACTGATAGGTCAGACCGGTGAAATAAATGACAATTTCTTTTTCGAATATCACGAGGCATGGCGAGCATTAAGAGGCTATACTATTCCACCTCACTTATATCAGAACATTCAAACCATTACCATAGCAGTGCGCGTTCAGGACCGCACACAAACAGGAGGTATTTACCAGGGGCCGGTTGGCTTCATAACAATGGATAAATACATTGAGTACTGGAATGAAAAGAGAAAATAGAATATTAGATGAATGTTAATACTGAAAAAGTACTTACATCTTTATTTCTTCCCATAACGATAATGCCCAATTATTTTATAATCGAATAAGCAATCTTCAAGCACCTGACCGGCACCAATATTATGCACAATTTGGTGCCGCCGCCCATCGCGGGATTTTCGCCTGACCACAATGCCTATGTGTGTAAGCCCGTGTCCCAGATCCCAGCAAACAATATCCCCCGGCAGGTAATTGCCTGCCTGAGAGCTGATGGGTAGCACATTCCCAAAGCGAGAGAAGAAAACCATTAAGTTAGGTACCCGCCGGTGATCTATGTTTTTATCAGGTCGGGTCAACCCCCAGTTGTCGGGATACAAAGAAAAATGGTCACGCATATCTTCATGCACCAGTTGCTGCAGGTCAATACCAAACTTACGATAGGCGCGAATGATCACATCGGTGCAAACACCCCGGTTAGCAGGTACATCGCCGTTAGGATAATCTAATCGATAATAGGATGGATCATAGATCACCTCCTGCTGAGTTAACAAGAGGGCTGAATCGGCCAGCTGTTGTTGAAAAGATGACTGGCCAAACAGTTGCAGTGCTGTCAGCCATACTATCAGTGTGAGGTAAAAACGGTTTAATATCATCGCATTTGCTTTGATGGTAAGATATTAAAATCTGGCCGGCATTAAAAAACATATGCTCCTCTTAAAAAGGTAATCCAGATTGTATTCTGTCCTTCGACTTAAAAATCAGAGTTCAACACTACAATCCTCTATTTAACATTAATATAGTAATGAGCACAGAAAAATCAGGTTTTTAACGATTATATTCCGGTAAGTTTCTTCGGTAATTCCTTTGGTGTTCTTCGGGCCTTCTTCGGTATTTCTTCGGAACCGCTTCGGATCAACCTCGCTGGCAGCGAGGTTGATCCCGAAGAAGGCCCGGGGAATGCCGGAAGAAGGGGCCTCGGGGGAAAGAAGAGGTAAAGCAGTAAATTTTATAGATTTATGTTAACTTAACCAAACACATGATGAGCGTTATTTTTTGAAATGAGAGAATTTTCACCACCTTTACCCAACAAATAGAGTCATCAACCCTATCCGTGTAATATGAACCGTTTACTATTCATTACATTTATCGTATTCCTGTTCTCATCCTGTAAAGAGGTAGCCTCCTTTTCGTTTGAGTTAACTATAATTGAAACTCCGGTCGATGCCTCCATACGTGGCTTAAGTGTTGTAGACCAAAACTGCTTGTGGTTATCGGGTTCAGGGGGGACCATCCTCCGAAGCACTGATGCAGGGAAAAACTGGAAAGATTGTTCGATCAGCACAGAGTCGGAAAATGACTTTCGAAGTATTCATGCCTTTGATTCGTTGCGGGCTGTTGTCGTTGGCATTAATAATCCGGCCGTTATTTACTCAACTTCAAATGGCGGAACAAGCTGGGATGCCATGGATACCCTGTCTGGTAAAGGATTATTTTTCAACTCACTAAAGTTTATTGAAACATCAACCGGACTGGCAGTATCCGATCCTGTTGAGGGGCACTTTCTTATTATTCGCAGCAGCGATGGTGGACATAGCTGGCAAAAAAGCACAAAAGTGCCTCCTGCATTAAGCGGAGAAAGCAATTTTGCAGCCTCCAACAGCTGCATTGAACTGTTGCCCGGAGGCTATGCCTGGATGGCTGGCGGCGGGGCTAGAGCGCGCGCGTATTCAAGCCGTGACTCAGGTAACACGTGGACAGTTAGTGATACTCCCATAAAGGCGCAGAGCTCAGCTGACGGTATCTATTCCATCGCCTTTAGTGATATGAACAATGGCATCATAGTAGGTGGCAATTACCAGCATCCCCAGCTCAATGACAGTATAGCTGCCTATACCCTTAACGGTGGACAAAGCTGGCAGTTATGTGAGACCATGCCCCGCGGCTTTCGCTCGTGCATACAATACCTGAGCAGCGATACACTATCCATTGCCATAGCCATGGGTAAAACGGGCTTTGATTACTCAACAGATAAGGGACAAAACTGGCTTCCGGGTGGTGATAATGGCTACTACACCATGCGCGCCATTCCGGGTCAAGGGGCAGCGTATGCCGCTGGTGCTGATGGCCGGCTCGCACATATAAGCGTTAGTCATCAGCAATAACTTAAGGGCATTAAGGATAAATAGTATCCATTGAGTCCCTGTCATTCAATGGCTTAATGGTATACATCTGTTGCTTCGCCTTTACTGCTCATCAAGAAAGCATAAAAAAAAAGGAGGACATCCTGTTTGCTGAAGTTCAACTCTGGACATCCTCCCTTCTAAGTAAAGGTTAATTCAGATACTATGTCGATTAATCGTCGTCACCATGATTAGCGTCATCATCATCTTCCTCAAGGTCAAATGAATTTTCAACGGCCTCTTCAAATTGCTTTAGAATAGGTTCGTTCTTCTCTTTTGTAATCAAAATACTTCCATCCTCTTCAAGGGTGGCGGTTGTAAAGTCAATAGCGGCAACAAGTGTTTTCAGATGTCCCAGATTCAGGTCGATAAATAAACGAGAGTCAGCACCATCGAGCTTATATCCATTTTCATATTCCAGTTCTACTTCCAGTTCCTCCTGGCTGATAATGGTAAAAGGCGTGCCGTTATTGGTACCAGTCGCGACAATCGTATTTCCACTCATTTCTGCCGGTTCGTTTTCATCATATGGTTCAAATTCAAACTCTATCTCTTCATAAACAGCATTTGGCACATGTACACTCGCAAGGTCAATTCCTGTTTCAGCATTTGCCGCTAACAGATCGACTAAAAACGGTCCTTCCAGCTCAACATCACTAAAGGTAGGTGAGCCCTCCGGTAACACATCTTCCATATCATCGTTAATATCAAATTCAATTTCGCCAATGCAAATATTAAACGTTTCAAGCAGCAGGGGTTCAGTTGTTGATTCCATGCTTTTCAATGATGCCGGGGTCGTTTTAATGGCTACCTTAACCTTGCTCGTTTCGGCAATACTACTGTCATCATTATTACAAGCTGAAAACACAACGATACTTAAGGCTAATACAATCAGGTTTTTAATTAATTTCATAACATTAATAATTAGTTTTACTTTCTTTTATCGTAACTATACTATCATGACGATAGGATTTAAAAAACAGTTGGAACGGAATGTGATTTTATTTTTGATGGGGCATTTACGATGCCGGTGCATGGAGGAGAGAAGGGTATCCCAGGGCGTAGCTTCACTTTGCCCTGGCCTGTATAGAGGCATATCTTCAGACACTTGACAGCTCAACTTTACTGCCAGCTCTGTAGATATGATTAAGAATACTTATTTATTAATGATTCCGAGATAATGATCAATGCCTGTTTTTGACTTCCAGCGATAAGCTATACCAATGCGAAATTCAAGTGAGGCATTGTGTGTCTTATTCAATTTTGCCGGATGTTTGTCATCCCCTACATACACATTTGGCAAACCATACTTCACTGCCAATCCGGTTGTTACTTTTACCGGACCATTACTACGTATTTCAAACTCCTGTCCGATTATCAGCCCATAATCGACGGAAGCATATCTTGATGAAACATCACTGGATGTATTAGACAAGGTCTCTGATGCCGATTGAAGATGATTGATATATACCCCGCCAATATTTCGTCTTAACAGCCTCTCGCCCACAAGGCTATACCTGGCATTGTGTTTAATGGCCAGTTCGGCACCATAATAATTGAGTTCGGTTTCTTTATTGACATACTGGCCATAGCTGTATGTTTTATAGCCTTGCTTTAAGGATGAAGCAGCAAACAGGTTGGTTTCAAAAATAAACTTTGTGTTGATGGCATATTGAATAGTAAGACCAAAGTCGGGCTGAAAAGTCATTTTGCTATTATTCATACCGGTTGATGAAAAGCCTTCATATGTTTCGGCATTTAGGAGGTAGGTGTTTTTTAGGGCTGTAACAACACCTGTCGTCCACCTGCTGTCTTTTTGATCATATTTCACTATTTGGCGGTCATCGACAGGAGGCTGGGTCAAAAAGTTATCAGTCCAGTGCATTGGTTTTGTGTCAGGGGCGGGCAACACCAGGGGAATGTTAATGTCGAAAGGCTTCTTCATTTCTACCGATGTCGTTTTGCTCTGCAGTAATTTGTTTGAGCGAGGATCTAAAAAAGAACCTGATGCCAACATTGGGGAATGTGCAATAACACTGCTTTGTTCTTTGGGGAAGCGCAGAGTGCAGACAATGGCATCAGGTTCATTACGTAGTAATTCAGTCGTGTGTTGTTTAAGTACATTGAGCTCGTTGGGCTGCTGTAATTGCATTACTGAACTGTCCATACCTGGTTTGATCAGTATGTTACTGTTTTCATGATTGGAATCTGTTGACAGATCAGTTTTGTAATCAAGACGAGCCTTACCGTTTAATGGTTGCGTAGCCTGCTCCGAAAAATGATACATAAGGTTTGTAAGGCCCAAAAGGATTAGTACACCGGCTGCCGCCAACCAATATTTAAACCGTGGAATAATTGATCTCTTTTGACCGGCATCCAGTTCTTGTGAGATAACATGCCAAACCTCATCAATATCCAATTCGTCCTCCATTTCACGCCAAACCTCATTTACCAGCTCATCTTCATCTTTATCAAGTCTTACATGCACAGCATCATTATCCAGATGCCCTTCAATAGCTTTCCACACATCATCGGGTGCTTCATGAGGCATGTGCTCAAAAAGTGCTTGATAGTTGTTATGGAAATTATCTGCTGACATTGTTTATATGACACTCATTAATTGTTCGTTCAACAACTTACGCGCCCTGCTCAGTTGTGATTTTGATGTTCCCTCGCTTATATTAAGTCGTTCGGCTATCTCTTTATGGTTATAACCTTCAATGGCATACAGGTTAAATACCATGCGGGCACCATCAGGCAGTTTTTCTACTTCTTTAAGCAGATCCTGACAAACCAAAGGATCTGAGACATCACAGGGATGTTCAAATACCTCACCAACATCATCAAAACGCAGAGTATGTTCTTTCTGCTTCTTCCTGAAGGCATCGATAGCCGTGTTGGTAATAATGCGGCGAATCCACGCTTTCAAAGCACCTTCTCCCGAATAGGCTTCTATATTTCGAAATACCTTTAAGAATGCATTCTGCAAAATATCTTTTGCCTCATCGCGGTCAGGTTCATAGGCCAGGCATATTCTGAGCATTTCGCCGGCATATTTGCGGTACAATTGCTCCTGCGATTTTCGCTCATGTTTTCTGCAGCCATCCACCAATTGCTTATCGTTTATATCCATTGCTACAGTCAAGACCTAATTGATAATCACTTTTAATGAGCTTTCGAGCCTATAGGCTATTATTTCATATAAAGCCTCGTTCCTATTTTCCGAAATCTCGAGGAAGTCACCTCCCTCACCCTCACTCAGTTCAGCACTTTCAAGACTTGTAACAGAAATTGTTTGCAAGGCGTAATATGGATCAATTAGTAATTGCGCTGTATAGGTATTTTCTGATGTTAATGTGATGTCACCATAACTATCATTGATCTGGCTGCCTGCTATCAATTGCTCGTCATCATCAACAATAATGTATAGTGGAATACTCATGCCATCGGTGTTTCTATAATATCCTGTCAGGATGAGTCCACCATCTTCAGGAGTATCATACTCCAACTCCTCCTCACCATCATCTTCATCATGCTCATCATCCTCATCATCATTGTCGGTCCACATTTCAATCTCCTCCATAGCAAAGCGCCAATGCATATTGGTGTATATACCTTGTGGAATATCAAACTTCCTGATCTGACCAGGGGAATTATTATTAAACATGAGCGGCCCGATATCGTTTCCCGGTTCTGTTGCAAAATGGACATTACCACCTTGCTGCCTTTGTCCGTCAAACATTACCTGTTTTAACAAGATATACCCCTCGCTGAAACTTAAATAAGAAGATTCACCGTTTGCAAGTAAGACCTCAAGTTGAACGGGAACCGGTTCGGTAAATTCCTTCTTTTGACAAGAAATGGCCAACATGAAAACCAATAATGCACCAAATAAATTTAGCCTGTGTTTATACATTTTACTATCTCTCCTTTCTATGTGACGACAATAAGAACAAGATGGTTGGAATGGCTAAAAAACTTTATGCACCACTAATTAATAGCTGCAGTTGCAATTATAATAGTATTACTTTCATTAAAAAATGACCGAACTCAGTATATGGCATGTGAGAATTACAAAATTTTCTATGTGCTTATTACCTTACAATTGGTATAATTTGTAACTTGTAAGACACCTTAAAATCGTCACTATGAATACATTTTTGAAAAACTTCGGTATTATTCTAATTCTGGTTGGAGTAGTTGTTTTAGGTCTTTATGCAATGAATCCACCTACCAGTAATACACCACTGGCAATTGCAGCCTTATTAATGGTTGGTGGTATAGCAGTACATGTTATTTTAAACCGCATTATTGATTAATAACCTGAGATCGATGAGAATTTCAGAATTCAGATTGTCATAAAGAATTGATAAACAGGGTGAATATTGCAGGGCTAGCGAGCTAGCTCGAAAAATTTAACCCCGTAGATTAGTTTTTTATGACAAAAGATTGATGTTTCGCTTATAAACAAAGATTTTACGTCGATGTCAGGTTCATAAGTAATTACCGACATTCAAATCTGCCTTTTCCAATACTTTGGAAAGGGCAGTAACTGAATCAGAGGTTGACGATGCATTGCCCGTTCCAAATGGGAACATTGCTGTATAGGCCTGACTTAAAGCAATGCGTCAAATCATGTTGATATCCTTTTTGCATCAATACTTTATAGTGGTAGCCCTGAGCTGCTATTTCCGGTATATTGTCTTTGTGAGCCTTATAAAGAGCATATACGGACAGGGCCAAATCGCTAAGCCGGAGCTTTACCGACTTTTGAAGCAAATAAATAATGCGCCCTGCACACAGGGCATCCTCAAGGGTATACAAACCATTATTTCCTGAGCATACCAGGACAAGATCAGATCTTTCTTTAATTCTGTCAACCACAGCTTTGTCGTTTAAGAAAGAGGCGATCAGCAGCTCAGAAGCCGATAAGGAATTATGAATAGCCAGGGTTCCGTTCGTGGTGGTCATCACCAATAATTTATCCTCAATAACTTGTTTTGAATATGCCAAAGGAGAATTGCCATGATCAAAGCCATCAATTGGTTCAGCATGACGTTCTCCGCCCAAAACAACAGCTTCGGACGTGCTGTCTTTTACAATAAACGCTTCTTTGGCCTCTAACACAGGCACGACACCTTTAGCGCCATTATTCAGGGCAGTCACCATTACAGAGGTGGCCCGGAGCACATCAATTACAATAACTGTTTTTCCTTTAACCTGTGCTTCTGTTACCTGCTGAGCTGTCGCTATTACTTCTACATTCATTCTTCTCGGATCAATTAAAGGCCATAACGCTTTTTATACAAAATTCTAAATCTTATTAACAGGAAAGTACCAGCAGACGCCAGACCTGTCAGGTAGCCAAGCCATATTCCTGATGGTCCCATATTAATAACAAATGCACTGACATAGCCTACGGGCACTGATATTAACAAATAAGCAATTCCGGCGCCCACAACGGGCATCACCACATCTTCAAGGCCCCGCAATATCCCCAGTGCAATAACCTGTATTCCATCAAAAATCTGGAACAGTCCCGCAACCAGCATCAATCCGGCAGCAACACTGATCACCTCAAGGTCTTCAACAAATAAGGACGGTAAAAAGTAGCGAAGCATCAAAAACAAAATACCTGTTGTAGTCATAAAAAGTACAACAATGTGCAGCGATGCAAACGCACTGTGTTTCATTGACAGGTAATCTTTCTTACCCCTGAAAATACTAACCTTAACGGTAGTTGCTGAACCCAATCCGGATGACATCATATAGGTCAGACTGGCAATACTCAGAACGATCTGGTGAGCAGCCAGGCTAACAGCATTGATCCATCCCATCATGATGCTACCTATACTAAATGCAAATACCTCAATAATCATTTGCAGGCCAATGGGTAAACCCAGACGCCAGATACGAACAAATGCTGCTTTAGAGAAAGGGGCAAGATGGTCTCCACGGTAATCGTTAAACAGTCTGAGTTGACGTGACACCACCCAAAATGCAAGACTCATAATTACCCGTGAAACAAGCGTTCCAATACCGGCACCGACAAGTCCCAACTCAGGTGCTCCCCAGTGTCCGTAAATAAACATGTAATTGAGCAATACATTGAGCACATTACCACCTATAGTAATGTACATGGCGACTTTTGTATTGCTCAAACCTTCGGCAAACTGCTTATAACTATTAAATAATTGCAAAGGTACTATTGATAGCACCAGTAAAATATAATAAGGAATGGCTTCTTCAACAACACCGCTTTCCTGCCCCATTAATGGCATTGCAAAGATGATTAATAAGGATAGCAGTGTTAAGCCAATACCAACGATAATATTGCTGTATATGCCCTGATGAAACCAATAGGCGCATGTTTCCTTATCTTTGGCTCCATAGGCCTTACCAACGAGTGGTGTAATAGCAAGCGAAATTCCAATACCAAAGTAAAGCACATTGATAAAAATACTGTTGGCAAAAGAAGCTGCTGCCAAAGGAATAGTGCCAACCCGCCCGACCATCACTGTATCTGCCACATTAACCAGCATTTGGCCTGCCATGGCCAGCACAACCGGAGTTGCTAGTTTTATATTGGGCCAATAATGTACAGCATACTTATTATTCATCCTCAGAATCTTAAAATTGAAGGACAAAAGTAATTAAAGAATGTGGATGTATAACTACATTAAATTCATCATTAGTGGTAATGATGCCTGATCATTTCATAGAAGCGACCTCCTTTTTGCTTTTTTAACTGGTTGACGGCACCAGACTGGATCAGTTTACCCTTCTCAAATACAAAAACCTCATCGGCAATGTCAATGACACTCATACGATGAGCCACCATTATGATGGTTTTCCCTTCTTTTTTGAGTTCCTGAATGACATCTTTGACAACGGCTTCTGAGCGATCATCAAGAAATGAAGTCGCTTCATCGAAAATATAGATCTGAGGATTAAGATAAAGCACCCTGGCAATTGCCAGGCGTTGTCGCTGCCCGCCTGACAACTGAATTGCATTTTCGCCCAGCCATGTGTATAAGCCCTCCGGCAATTGTTCAACCGTTTCTTCAAGCTTCAATTGCCTGATGATAGAAATAATGTTTTTAATATCAGGTACAGGGTCGCCTAATGCAATATTTTCTATCACATTCCCTGCAAATAGTTCAATATTCTGTGGTACAATACCAACTACCTTTCTCAGGTCGACCAGGTTGATGTGTTTAATATCAATGCCTCCAATGGTTAACTCACCACTTTGTATCGGATATAATCCCTGTATCAAAGCACCAATGGTTGATTTTCCACTACCGCTATCACCTAATAAAACCGATACCGTATTAGCTTTGACAGACATATTGAAATCGATGAATAAATCCTGCTCCAGTGTATAGGAGAAATTGACCTTTGAAAAATTAATATCACCAGTGTCACTCTTTGAAAAAGCAATGGTCTTACCCTCTTCCTGTTCATGCTCCAATTCAAGAAGTTCAAATAAGCGATCCATGGCGATCAAGGCCCCGTGAATACTTTTATTGAAAGCAGCCAATCGGGCAATTGGTCCTGTAAAATAAGCTGAGATGGCAAAAAATGACATCAGCTCTCCTGCTGACATCTCAGTTTGTATGACAAACAAAGCTCCGGCCCATAACACGGCAAGCGTTAGTAGGCGATTAATAAACTGTATACCCGAATTTGACAGGATGTTGAGCTTGCCCGACCGATATACCTGTTCAAGAACTTTAACCAAACGGTTATCAACACCATTAGCAAAGTGCTGTTCAGCTCCCATTTGTTTGATCGTCTTAACAGCCCTTAAAGATTCTACCAACTGAATCTCCAGCTCCGCTGTTTCTTCCATCTTAGCGCGTTCAAGTTTCTTGTTAATGGAATTGGTTATAAGCATTAACAGGAGATAAACCGGAATGACCAAATAAGAAAGTAACGCGAGCTTCCAGCTAAAAACCATCATAACCAGGAATGCTATGACAATGACAAGGATATCTACGATTGACTCAACGGCTACCTGGTTAATGAAATTGCGAATCTTAACCGCATCATTAACCCTTGAAATCAGCTCTCCAATGCGCATGCTATCATAAAACTTTTGAGGCAGTTTAATGAGGTGTCTGAAATAACCGGATATTAATGTTGTATCAATATTTTGACTGACCCTAAGTACAAACCATGATTGCAGTACTCCAATAAGTAACTGTACGACAAACACAATGAGCATTATAAGCCCGAGAAGGTTCAATAAATTATGATTGTGCCCAACCAAAACAAAGTCGGTCAACTTTTGAATGTAAAAGGCAGTGGACAATCCTAAAACAGAAAACGCCAATGCCCCAAAACCAGATTGCATCATAACTGCCCTGTGTGGTTTTACCAGGTTCCAGAAGCGTTTGATGTTAGAAACCGTTTTATCATCTTTTGAGAAATTTGCCGATGGAATAAGTAAAACAACTACACCCGTCCATTTTTTATGGAATTCATCATGTGTCATCTTCAGCATCTTACCATATGCCGGATCCATTACTTTTATAAACTTCTTTCCTACTTTATAAATTACGACAAAATGATGCGTACCACCCGGTAGTTTAAGGTGAGCAACAGCCGGCAGGGGAATTTCAAATAAATCATCCTTTTCTATCTCAACACCTTTAGCATCAAAACCAAGGGTTTCGGCGGCTTTAATAAGACCATAAGCACTTGTACCTCCTTTGTGTGTTCCAGCCTCTTGCCTGACGGTCCACAGCGGAAGTCGCAATTTATAGTATCTGGCTACTGATACCAGGCATGCAGCTCCACAGTCGGTTGAATCATATTGCTGAATTGATAATCTCATTCATTTAGTGTGTTAAGATGGTTCATTAGGCAACACTTTTGGATTTAGCCAATCATCCACTGTATCAAACAGCAAGTGAAACAATGAACGTTGTGTGACAATAAAACGTCCGGTTAAACTCATGCCCTTCTTCATATTGCCAACCACTCCATTACTGAGCTTTAAGCTATCCTGCTTTAAATGACAACGGATCAAATACTTGTATTGCCCGTCGACCAAACTTACATCATCAGCTACTTCAAAAACTACCGCATCCAACATGCCCCACTGGTTATAATCATAAGTGTCGATTTGTAAGCGCACCGGCATATCGGTATGGATAAAACCAATATCTGAGGGCGATATATAACATTCAGCAATTAACTCTTGCTGTGGTGACAAGTAGGCAATTAACTGGCTTTCTGTTAAAAAATTACCCACAGCTACCCCGTTAAAATCAATGATACTTCCATCAAATGGTGCCGTAAGCAGGTATTGACTTCGCTCCTGCCACAGGTTTTCAACTTTACTCTTTAATTCCTGATTGGAAACAATGTAATTTCGTCGATCTGTTTCCCAACGAGCATTTGAAGCTGAAATATACATCATCAATTCATCCCTGGCTTCTTCCAGCTTAAAGGAATCTTCCTGGTAGGTTGTTAGTGGAACCACTCCATCTTTGAATAATGCTGCTGTTCTTTTAAAGTCAACCCCCAGTTTGTCTATTTTACGCCTGAACATTTTAATGGATGTTGTATAATCCTCATATTCTTTTTGGTACAAGGTTGTATTAACATTGGCGTTTTCAATATGCCCAAGCAGGCTTGAAATATCATCAATGTAATTGGTTTGCAGTTCCATTTGTTGATTAACCAGCTCAATTTCATTAATAAATCCACTTTGCTGCAAAACAATTAATGTATCTCCGCACCTTACATTTTTGTTTTCTGAGATATTAACAGCCGTCACTTTAGCTGTAACAGGTGAGTTTAGCTGCACCATTTTATTAAGGGTTGTAATGGTACCTCTGCTCTGTACCGATACATCAACATGAATGAAAGGTAAGGCTATAAAACCGGCAAAAACAGTGATTAAAATTACCCAATATAAAGCATAGCCGCGGTAGTTAATGGCGGTATAATGGTGATATTTGCTTTTACTTTGACTTGTTTTGGGTGTGTTAACAGGCATAATTGTAAAAAGCTACTTCCCGAAAATAGCATTTTTTTTATTATGCCTCTATGATATACGTATTATTTGGACACTTCTACTTTTTGCAATTCAATCCAGCGGATACCATCTTTGAAGAAACCATCGTCTTTGTAATGAAAACTATTCAATTCTTTTGAGAAGTGAATAACTGCTCCTAAAGAGCTCATCATATCCAAATAAAAATATAACATACGTACGGACATACGCAGATACCCGGCTAACTCTATTGGTGAACCGGTTTCTTTGCGCCTGATCTGTTCGTCGATCAGCGCAATTGTTCTATGTACCTCGTGCTGTGGCAAATTGTGCTCTCCTATCTACTACAACGATTAACCTGAGGATAAAGAAGGTGAGGGGTACTAGGTGAGATAATGTGAGAATCGGGAATCTATAAGGGAAACCGCCTCACCTTCTTATGTTCCTACAAACAGTCTGCGTTCAGACTTCTACTAATCGGGATAGTCTTATTTATTTTTAAAAATCTTTTCATTTTATCAGCTCGCCCAAAGCCTTTTAATGATAGAACATGCTTTAATTAAATCTTTATCTTATTATCAGCTGGCTCTTCTTCTACTTTTGAACTTGAATCTCCACCAACAACCTTTTTTAAAAAAGATGTGTCTTTTGCCGTAAACTTTTTAAATTGTGCCTGCTTTTTTGTATTAACTAAAGACTTCATGTTACTATCGTATTAATGGTTTCTATAGGTTAATTGCAGGAATCGGGAAGCGTAACACCTTTTTTTGAACTTTTTTTAGAATTAATGAGCAAAAAACTACTTATACTACTGTTATTGTGCACATTATGCAATGTGAAAAAAAGTTATTCAAGCGAAACAGATGGCAACATAATATTATTTACGAAGTATTATTCGGATGAAAACTTTGAAAAAGCAGCCGAAATTGGCGCAAGAATTTTAATAGATACTAATATCAGACCAGAATGTGATGAACAGTATCGATTATTGTATAAAACGATTCGTTCAATTATTTATTCAAGTGGCTATAATGCAGCCTATAACTTTCTCATTAAATTGGAACAACAATCAGGCACTCCCTTATTCCATGATTTTGTTCGTTTATATAAAGGTATTTTTTCAATTACAGTAGATAAGCACAAACAAGCGAAGACAATATTAAATTCGCTTTTACAGGAAAATAACACTTTACTATTAAATGATTCCGTCAAAGCAAAAATTTACCATAACCTCGCACTACTTTATCAAACGGAAGGAAAACACATTAAACGACTGGAGTATTTAACAAAGTCATTTGAGTTAGAAAAGAAATCCTTACTAAACAACTCTAATTTTGAGAATTATAATCTTTCAGTGGAAACATACACAGCCACACTATTTAATAAATATAAGCAATACGAAAAAGCCTATCGTGTTTTTCAGGAAGCACTTTCACTACCATTCAACAAGAACATAAATGTAAATAATCATGCTTTATACCACAATTATATCGACCTCTTGTTTATGATGGGTATGGAGGAAAAGACACGGAAATACATCAAAGAATTATTATTGTTTTATGAAGGTAAAAATGAGTATTATTTAAAAGATTATACAAGTTTGCTTAACACATTAGCCTATCACTATTACCTTCAGAAAAATTATACAAACTCAATTTTATATGCCACTCAGGTTCTCTCCTTGTCACATAAATATAATACTTCAAATTATAATCGTCATGCTGCATACAATTATTTAGCCCGCTGTTATTACGAACTTCAACAGTATGACAAAATGCTTTATTATTTCAAAGAAGATATTAGAGACTGTAAAGAGCGTAAACGGGTTCAACTTACTGAAGCATATTTATACACTGGGCATTATTTGGCAAAAATATACGAAGACGAAGCAGCCTTTGCCTATATTGATTCTGCAAAAAACTGCATCTATAATCAATTCAACCTTGCATATAATAACTCTTTTGAGAACCGTATTGCCTTAGCATATTATGAATTAGAGCAATATAACCAGTGTCTTTACCATTTAGAGAATGTGAGTCACATTATGCGTTCTGATAGCAACTACACTGCCATACTAGTTTGGGACAACAAGTATGAGAAAGCACTCTGTTACCAGAAACTAAAGGACTATCATAAAGCCTATAAACTGCTTAATGAAGCCAACAACGCCATGTTGAACAAATACCCACCTCTCCAGGATAAATCCTCTTCCATTCAAAGTAGTAAAATAGGAGAACTATATAGAAAGATTAATATTATCCTGGCAGAAAACCTAAACAGTCAATACCACCAAAGTGGAGAAGTAGCACATCTTGAAGAAGCTATGCTTTATATAGATGAAGCTGGTAAAAGCATAGAGATATTACGAGGTAAGCAAAACTACGACAGAGACAGGAGAATTGCAGGAGAATGGTATTTTAACTTTACTGAGCAGAGCGCTAAGGTGACAATGGACCTGTTTGAAGCTACGGGAGATACTGCCTATTTACATAAGGCTTTTGAATACATCCAAAAGGGAAAAGCTTATGCCTTAATGCAAGGCATCAATGAAAAGAAATACAAACTTAATTCCGGCGTACCACTGGAGATGATAAACGAATTAAATACCTATAAAAAACAATACGACCGTTACGAGAAGCGCTATAACGACACCTTTTTTTCATCGACCATTGATAGTAGCCTGGTAGCATCTTTAAGCTCCCATATGACCAGAAGCATGGCAAGCATTGATAGTATAAATGCACTAATAAAAGACAGCTACCCTGAATATAGTGAGGAAAAAGCCCGTGCCCCTTTCTTATCCATTGAGCAAATACAGGAACGATTGGGCAAGGATCAGGTAATCGTAGATTATTATCAGACCGATTCAGAGATATTCCGCTTTGCCATTAGCACATCGTCTATTCAATGTGATGTTATTAAAACTGATCGTACCTTAAAAGAGTGTATTGCGTTTGTAACAAAGGAAGTATCAACGCCATTTATCGGACAATCATCTAAAGAACATATCCAGCAATTTGCGGCAGCATCTTATGAACTATACAAAAAGCTCCTTAATGGTTTAGAGCATATGGTTACTGATAAAGAACTAATAATAGTTCCCCATGGTGAACTGTCCTATCTGCCTTTTGAAGTGCTCTTAACTGAAGATGTTTCATCAGATAAACCTAAGTTTAGTGATTACCCCTGGCTAATAAAAAAACAAACAATCAGCTATTCATACAACACAGCATTATTAAGTAATTACAGCTCCAAACCAATTCCGTTTAATAAAGTCCTTGCTTTTGCACCGGACTACAGCGGCAGTAAATCCGGTGATTCCATCCATTTAAGCACAAGCCTTTTTCTTGATTCACTCTTAATGCCATTACAAGGCGCCCGGGAGGAAATCGCATCCATTGAGAAGTTATACAATACTCAATCTTTTACAAACCAGGAAGCCAATAGAAATAACTTTATTGCATCAATGCAGGATAATCATGTTCTGCACTTGTCAATGCACTCATTAAACGACGAAGTACAACCTTTCAATTCCCAATTGGTCTTCGCTTCTACCGATAGTGTTCCGGGCAGTTTTACTGCGGGTGAAATTTACAACTATAACATTAAATCACCATTAGCTGTTCTCAGTTCATGCAGTACAGGACGTGGCCATAAACAAAAAGGCGAAGGTCTGCTAAGTATAGCGCGTGCCTTTACCTACTCAGGTGTTGACGCTCAGGTGATGACACTTTGGCCTGTTAATGACAAAAGCGGTGCAAATATCGTTGAAGAATTTTATAGAAACCTTGAGATTGGGCTGGATAAGAACAAAGCATTGCAAGCCAGCAAGCTAAACTACCTGGCTAATGCCGATGGTGTTAAGTCGCATCCTTACTATTGGGCCAATTATGTGCTGGCAGGTAACACAAGCGCATTAAAACAACAAATGCCAAAAGGTTTATTTGTTTACCTTTTAGCATTTGCCATTATATCGGTTATATTATTTTTCTTTTACGATAGGCGTCGATCCTAAAAATCCATCTTATCAAGCACTTCTTCAGCTTGTGTTGAATATTTATTGCCGCTTGTTTGTAATTGGGTCAATAGCAATTCTGCCTTATCAAATTCTTCAAGTTTAAGGTGACACAGTGCCATATACCATTTTATCTGTTCCTCGTAAAATATAGCTATTTCCTGAGTTGACTGAAGTTGCAGCTTAGCTTTTTCAATATCACCCATTTCCAAGTAACACAATGCTGTAAAAAAGCCTGCCAGTTCTTCATTTTCCTCGCCTAACTCATTAAAAGAACCAATAGCTGCATTCATATCACCAGCCTGATATTGTTTTAATGCCACATCAAAAAGAGTTGACTGCTCACCTCCACGAACCGTCATATCAGCTCCATATGGGGTATAATATTCTACAAAAGCCTGTGCACCCGTATAACTGTTATCTTTAAGTAAGCCCAGATAGCTGCCAAGACCTATTACAACAATAACCGAAGCTGCAGCCAGCCAATAATTCATTTTGAAGGGATTATTTCGTTTCTCTTCTTCCGCCAGAAACTCCTCACTTATCTCTTCCAGCTGTTTCCTAAATTCGAGGTCTTCATTCTTATGATTAGCTACAGTATAAAGTATCTCTTGTTGTAGCTTCATATCCTCATTAAAATCCGGATTATTGGCCATTTCCAGTTTCACCTCCTGACGTTCTTCGGGAGATAACTCATTGGTAAAAAACTCTAATATCTTCTTATTATAATCCATACTTTAAATCTTTATATTCAGGGTCTGCCTTAATCATCTCCATCAACTTTTTGTTGCACATCGACTTTCTGTTTTTAGTATAAGCCACAGAGCTAAACGCCAATTCTGTAGTTATATGCTCATTGGTAAAACCAATGGCTACAAGTCTCAACACATCCTGGCAAACCTTCTGAATTTTGTTATAATACTTGAGATACAACTGACGACGTTTCTCAAATAATTCTTTTTCATGAACTTCACTCTCCAATTCTGGTATTTCATCATTCAGCACCTGATACACAGGAGCTCCCTTCCTTTTTCTCAGCTCATATAACCAAAGGTTTTTACAAACCGAGATAAAATAAGTAGTGAATGTAGCAACAAGAATTGGTTTTTCTTGTTTCGAGTAGATAGCAACAAATGCATCCTGCATTATCTGCATAGCATCTTCGTTGGTTCCACTATTATCGGTAATAATTGATCGAACCGGACTCCAAACAAGTTGCATAATATATTTAATAACCTTACTATCCCTTGAATAGACCGCTTCTAACAATTCTTTATCGGTGTACTTTCTTCTTGACATCATCATCGTTTTCCGTCACTAAAATAGTGATTTTAATTTAATTATCATTTCTTCCACAAGCAGCCAAGCCAAGCCCAACGATCACCGTTCAGGTGATTTAATGATAAAATATACGTATTTTTTTACTTAGAAATTAAATAATATGTTACAAAATATTCGGACTATTTCGTCACATTTTTAAATAAAATGTTTTTGTAAGTGCAATGTAATCGTCGGAATAGCCATGCCGTCCTTTGTCTTCGATCACAATTTCATTTGTAACAATACCATCTGCTGCATCTTTCGACAATTCGATAAGCGTTCGAACATAATCTTTATGAGGAGTAGGTCTGACTCGCGTAATGCGACTCGGAGTATAACTGTATTTTTCTGCGATTTCGATGAATACTCTTTCTGCATCAAAAGGCAAGACTACCGACAATTTGCCATGCGAATTGCTTACCCGGCCGGCGTTGGCAATCAGGTCTTCGAATGATAAAGATTCTGTGTGACGAGCCAAGTTCCGGGAATGATTAACACTTTTATAAGCATTATTGAAAAAAGGAGGGTTACAAACAACATGATCAAACTTCTCCATATTATTTTCAGCAAACTCCTGAAGAGGATTGTGCACAATCTTTAGTCGTTCTGTCCAGTCAGAAAAAGCAAAATTATCGGATGCCTGGCTAACCGCGTCCTTATCTATATCAATTGCAGTGACACAAGCATTGGAGTTACGCTGAGCCAACATCAGAGCTATCAAGCCTGTTCCTGTTCCTACATCGAGAAAATTAACTGCATTACCAACGTTGACCCAGGCTCCTAATAAAACGCCATCCGTTCCAACTTTCATAGCTGCTTTATCCTGGTGAACTACAAATTGCTTGAATTTAAAATATGAGTTTGCCATCGTTAGAACTTTTCATTGACACCTAGACTAAACAAGGCAAAATCATATTTAACCGGATCTTGCTTATCAAACATTCTTAACGATTGCATCACTTCATCGACAGCCTTCATGTCATTTTGCTTACGTTTCAACAGGCCAAGCTGCCTTGAAACATTGCCGGTATGAACATCTAACGGAAGTAGCAGATCAGATTGAGCAATGTTACTCCACAGCCCAAAATCAACACCTTTTTCATCCTTACGAACCATCCATCTTAAATACATGTTTATTCGTTTAGCCGATGCACCTTTTAATATGTTCGCAACATGTTTATGAGTTCTTTGCGGTGAGTCAAAACTGAGAAAAGTATCCCGAAAGTGAGTTAATGCCGGTTTAATATCGTTATTCTTATAACCCTTTGCAAAAACCTCTTCCAGACCTCCATACTGTGTGTATATTTTCTTTAATGCACGCAGAAAGTACAAACAATCAATAGATGAAAACGTACGATAGTAAAATGCCTCAAAGCGGTTCCAATCGGACTGAGCCGCATTTATCAGAAACTCATATGGTTCATGCTCCAGGAGACTCATTAATTGTTTCGCACTTTTTATAATTAAGTCTCGCCTGCCCCAGGCTATAGTAGCTGAAAGAAATCCGGCGATCTCGATATCTTGTTTCCGACTAAAAAGGTGTGGTATTGAAACAGGGTCATTGTCAATGAAATCAGGTCTGTTATATTTGTCAACCTTTTCATCCAGAAAAGCCTTTAATTCTTTGAAATCCATCCTTATGAATTAAAAATCAATCCATCCTTTATTTCAATCATCCGGTCGCACATTTTAGCTAAATGATAGTCATGTGTAACAATTACGAATGTCTGATTAAAAGCTTCCCGCAATTCAAAAAACAGCTTTTGTAATTCTTCCTGGCTATGTGAATCAAGATTACCTGATGGTTCGTCGGCAAAAACAACAGCGGGTTTATTTATTAAAGCTCTGGCTACAGCAACTCTCTGCTTTTCGCCGCCGCTTAACTCTGCCGGTTTGTGATCTAAACGATGGTCAAGGCTTAAGAAAGAAAGCAATTCCCTGGCACTCTCTTCGGCATTAGATTTGGACTGTCCGTTAATTAGTGCTGGCAACATCGCATTTTCAAGTGCGTTGAATTCAGGCAAGAGTTGATGAAATTGAAATACAAAGCCAATTTTTGTGTTTCTAAACCTTGACAACTGCTTCCCTGACAAGGTGCTTAAATTCACCCCATCAAGAAATACCTCTCCTGACGACGGTTTATCTAATGTACCTAATATTTGCAGCAAGGTTGTTTTACCAGCACCACTGGCTCCAACAATTGATACTACTTCTCCGGCATTAATATTTAAATCAATACCTTTCAGAACCTCAAGGTCGCCATAGCTTTTTCGGATTTGCTCGCACTTAATCATACGCTAAACAAATAACAGGTAAATATATAAAACATAAACACTCAGCAGAATAGCACCTTTCCATCGCGTTACAACACCCTTTGAAAGAGGTAGTATTGTTAAAAAGAGCAATATGGCAATTGCAAACATCCACCAGTAATCTGTATTGACCATTGAAGCATTAACACTCACAGGCTTAATTACTGATGTAACGCCTAAGACCGCCCAAATATTAAAAATATTTGATCCGATGATATTACCGATAGATATATCAGATTCTTTTTTAATAGCTGCAACTAATGATGTAGCTAATTCGGGAACACTGGTTCCCAATGCGACAACAGAAATTCCAATTACACGTTCACTAACCCCCAGGTTAATTGCGATATCTTTAGCTCCAATAACGAGCCAGTCAGCACCAAAATAAAGGCCTGCGGCTGCAAGTAAAAATAATAACAATGTCTTCCACAGAGCCATAGATGGCGCTTCAATCTTTTCTTCGTTTTTACTTTGTTTTCGACTACTATAAACCGCCCAAACAATGTAGATACCCAGTAGAACAAGAAATATAATTCCTTCGACTGTACTAAGAATCAGGTTCTCACTTGCCCATATTAACCCGACAGTAGCAACCATCATGACAAGCCAATCAAGCCAGACTGCCTTCTTTTTCACTTTGACCGGATATACAATAGAGACCAGTCCAAGGACTAAGGCTATATTGGCAATGTTTGAACCTACAACATTACCCACAGAAATATCAGCTGCACCATCAAAAACAGCACGTAAACTTACTAAAAGCTCTGGCGCTGATGTACCAAAAGCCACCACTGTTATACCAATAACTAAAGTAGAGACTTTAAAATGGCGCGCCAATTGCACACTTGACTTTACCAGCCAGTCACCACTAAAAAACAACAGCACAAATCCGGCTAATAAAAATAAAATTGGGGGCATATTAATTTATTTATGAATCTATAGAATCCTCTCTTGAAATCGGTCCATCAGGTGATGTTGGAGGTATATCACTATCTTTTTGGGAATCCTTATTAGGCATTTCCTCTTTAGCATTTTCATTAGATGGGTTCATTTCAGCAGTTTCTTCCTCAATTGCCTTATTCACCGCAGATACTTCCTGATTGAGTTCTTGTCTGGTTTCTTTAACCACATCAGTTATATCACTGGTATTTTCACGGAATTCACGCTTTATTTCATCCGATGCTCTCCTAAACTCATTCATACCTTTTCCGAGCATTCTAGCCACATCAGGAATACTCTTAGCTCCAAATAGTAATAAAACTACAAGGACAACAATAATGACCTCTCCTCCGGAAATAAAAAGAATTGTACCCATAATCGAAATTTTCAGATTCAAAGATAATAAAATAGCATCATCTTTATAAAAGAAAAGCCCTGTAGAACAACTACAGGGCTTCTCATTATATGATAAAGAATTTATTTCTTCTTTGACTTCTTATTTAAGAAGTTAAATGCTACCGGAGTTGCAATGAATAATGATGAATAGGTACCTACAAGTACACCAATCATCAAGGCAAATACAAATCCACGGATTACTTCACCTCCGAAAAGGAAAATTACCAATAGTACAACAAATGTTGTTAATGAAGTATTTACCGTACGACTTACTGTTGAATTAAGTGCAGCATCAACTACTTCATCTTTTGCACGTTTTGGATATAGTTTAAAGTACTCACGGATGCGGTCAAATACAACTACCGTATCGTTAATTGAGTATCCAATTACAGTTAGGATAGCTGCAATAAATGACTGGTCAATTTCCATCGAGAATGGCATGAACGAATAAGTGATAGAGAACACACCCAATACGATCAGTACATCATGCACAAGTGCGGCAATTGCACCATAACCAAACTCTTTATTACGGAAACGGATCAAGATATATAAGAATATAACGATCAAACTGAAACCAATTGCAAGTCCTGCATTTTTCTTAATGTCACTGGCAATGGTTGGTCCCACTTTCTGCGAGCTCATCCGGTAATCAGCTAAGAATTCATCCTGACTAACATTACCCTTAATGAATGACTTCAAGCCTTCGTATAATTTAGACTCTACATTATTGTCGATCTGCTCAGAGTTTTCTTCAATCATGTAGTTAGTTGCAATACGCACCTGATTACCCTCATTACCGAATTGTTTTGCTTCAACGTGAGCTCCTTCAAATACATCAGTTAAAGCCTTTTGAACGTCGACAGAAGAAACCTGCTCGTCAAAACGCACAACAAATGTACGTCCACCAGTAAAGTCAATTCCTTGTTTGAGACCAAGTGTACTTAAAGAAACAACAGATGCTAGAATTGCAATGGCAGAGATAATGAAGAACATATTCTTCTTCTCTAAGAATTTCACATGCAAATTCTTATATAAGTTACGCGTCACTTTAGTATCGAACACCAATGTTTTGTTTTTACTTAACATTTGTTCGAAGATCAAACGTGTAATGAAGATTGCTGAGAAGAATGAAGTTGCAATACCGATCATCAATGTAGTTGCGAAACCTTTAATAGGACCTGTTCCAAATAAGAAAAGGATAAGACCTGTCAGGAAGGTTGTAACATTGGCATCAATGATGGCTGAGAAAGCATTTCTATAACCATCTTTAATCGCCAGTTGAATTCCTTTACCTGAACGCAACTCTTCTTTAATACGTTCATAAATCAGTACGTTAGCATCCACTGACATACCAATGGTCAGAACAATACCGGCAATACCAGGTAAAGTCAACACAGCTCCAAAAGATGCCAATACACCCATAATGAAGAACATGTTTGCAACCAAAGCGAAATCGGCAACCCAACCTGCTCTAATACCATAGTATAATAACATGTAGATCAGTACTACAATAAATGCCCAGATAAATGATGTTAAACCACTGTCAACAGCTTCCTGACCAAGTGAAGGACCTACTACCGTATCCTCAACAATACGTGCTGGTGCCGGAAGTTTACCTGACTTTAAAATGTTAGCCAAATCCTGTGATTCTTCAGGAGTGAAGTTACCTGTAATCTGACTCTGACCTCCGTCAATTTTCTGATTTACTGTAGGGAAACTATATACGAAGCCATCCAAAACAACAGCGATACTACGATCAACATTTGCTCCTGTTAATCGTGACCATGTTTTAGCACCTTCAGCATTCATGCTCATGCTTACTTCAAATTGACCACGCTGGTTAGTTTGACTTCGTGCAGAAGTAATAACATCACCTTCAAGTGGAGGACGACCGTCGTGCGTACTCACTTTAATAGCTACCAATTGGAAGGCAGTTTCTTTTTCGTTGATGTCAGCACCGAAACGGCTTACTAAATAATCTTTTTCGATAGGCTTAACAGTCCAGAAGAAACGAGCATCTTTTGGGAAGAGACTCTTTACTGATGGATTCTGCAAGTATGAGTTTACTTCTGCCGTATCGCGCGATAAAGCAATTCCTACAACAGGACCACGCTGTTGTGGGTGATTTGGCTGCAAATAAGAAAACAATGATTTTGCACCTACGTCTTCTAAAGAATCAGTAGTTGCAGCATCAGCTGCCAGCTGATCAACAAGCGTTGACTCTTCAGTTGTTTCTTCTACAGCCTCTTCAGTTGCTATTTCTTCAACGGGAGCTTTTGCAGCTTCCATTTCACGAACTTTAGTGTCAGCCTGTACCAGATATTCAAATAACTCAGAGTTTTCATAAGTTTCCCAGAATTCTAAGCTAGCTGTTCCCTGCAATAACTTTCGAACACGCTGCGGATCGGTTACACCTGGCAATTCAACCAATACACGACCGGCTTTTTCAAGGCGCTGAATATTTGGTTGTGTAACACCAAATCTATCAATACGAGAGCGAAGAATATTAAATGCATTATCAATTGCACTGGTTGACTCTTCACGAATCACCTTTAGAACTTCCTCGTTAGTTGAATTATAACTTACCCGTTCCTTTAGTTCAACAGTATTAAAGATAGTGGCTAACTGAGCATTGGGATCGATCTCTGCAAAGGCTTCTCCAAATAAAGTAATAAAATCCTTTGATGAACTTTTCTCTGCTACTTCAGCTGCTTTCAAAGCTTTAGTAAATGTTTCATCAGTATTATAATTTGAAAGAGCTCTAACGATGTCTGCTACCTTAACTTCTAGTATAAGGTTCATTCCACCTTTTAAGTCAAGACCGAAATTTATTTCGCGTTCCTTACACTCTTGGTAAGTATACTTACGGGCTACCCATAAAAAGTTATAAACCGTCTCGTTTTTAATCGAATCCAGGTAGGCAAATTCTTTGTCCGGGTCGCCACCTGCTATCTCTTTCGCCACATTTTCCACTCTACGAGTCTGGAATGTAAACATCAATTGATATAAGCTGACTAATACCAATAGAATGGCAAAAAGTCTTATAGCTCCTTTGTTCTGCATTTGTTAATAATTTTTATTATTCGTTTTGACAAACTTCACGTCATAGTCGCGCAAATATATCGAAATTTTTCATATACAGAACGTAAAAAGAAGTGTTAAATTGATAATCGTAAAGATTCTTTTAATAATCTATTAGCAAATGATTACGAATTGAAGCAGGCAGAAAGAAACATTAACTGACAGGTCGTATAGAAGCTCCCCTAAAGGTTTGTACAAATGTAGCTACAAAGGATAACCCAATAAGTGTTAATGCCCATAACACAAAAGTACTCACACCTACAAAATCAAAATATGCATAACTCTGCCCCCATGCCTGAATGGCCCAGTAGGCAGGTAGAGAAGCAACTAACACACCAACAATCACATACACTCCGAACATAGAAAATACCTGTCCCATGATAGATTGTCGAGATGCTCCCATCACATTTTTGACCGCGATTGAATTTGATTTGTATTCTATAATAAAAGCAACAAGAGCAATAACCCCAAGAATGGCAATGAACAAAGAGAGTATTGCAAAAACAGACATAATCTTAGCTATACGCTCATCTTCCTCATATAACTTGTCAATTCTTTCGTTTAATGTGGAATAAACAAAGGGTGCCCCTTCTGAATACTGATTCCAAATATCATTGATAGCCTGGATATCTACCCTGTCACCTTCTTCATACTTAATTAAAACATAATCAAAGCCTTTTTTTTCCGGCAGTAAAATCAAGGCCAGCGGCTTTACAGGTGTAAAATAGGACTCATAATTATAATCCTGCACCACCCCAACAGTACTTAAAGCCCACTCGTCATTACCAAATATTTCTATTTTTTCATCAAGGGGCTTAGTCATCTTCAGTTCTTTAACAGCTGCAACATTGAGATTAACCCCCAAGCTATCGCCTAATTCACTATTCAAAAAACGCCCGGCTTTTAAACGAATACCCATCACATTAAAATAATCGTCATCGACATAGTTAACAGACAACATTAAAACATGATCTTCTCCTCCGTTGCTAAGTTTAAACGTTCCCGGGAAGTAATCATCTCCCGGAAGACTTCTACTAGCACCCACATACCGAACACCCTCAACATTTAGAACATCGGTTTTAAATGCGTTTATATCGTTACGTACAGCATGTCCACGTTCAATAACAATGATATTATCCGAATCAAAACCAGGGTCGTTTTGCCTGATAAAATTTATCTGCCACCACATCGCACTGGCAACTACAACCAAAAACATAGCAACAGCAAACTGACTTGTAACCAACAAGCCTCTGACAAAAAATCCGGACTTACTTATATTATACTCACCGGATATTAGTTTTTCAGGCTTTCGCCCTGAAAAGAAAAACGCAGGAAAACTACCCGCAAGTAGACCAACAAACAACAAAACAAGCAGAATACCAAAGAAATCGACCCATCCTCTGAAGAAATTGAACTTCAGGTTTAGATCGAAAAATCCATTCAGGAATGGCAATAGTATCTCTAAAAGCACCATACTGATAAAGGTAGCGCCAAGCCCATAGATCAATGCCTCAACTAAAAATTGCATTATTAGCTGCCCCCGTGATGCTCCTACCAACTGTCGGTAGCCTACCTCCCTGTACTTCATTTTCAACTTAGCAGTTGTCAAATTCATGAAATTAATACAGGTTGTTAACAACACAAAAATGGCAACAAAAATAAACAGCTGTATATAAATAGGCTTTGAGTTACTACTTAACTCACTGTCTAAATGTGATTCAAAATGTATGTCCCGAATGTTTTGTGGAAAAAAAGCAAGCTCAAAGCTATCACTTGATTGTTCAGATTGCATGATCTTTTCAACCTGAGGAACAAGAAGCTTATCTTTTTCCTGATTCACCTCCTTGATAAACACATCAGTTTCGGCTCCTTTTTGTAACTTCAAATAAGTATAACAATTGAGATATAACCAATCTTCTTTCCAATTCTTAACGTAGGTGGAATCACCTTTTTTTAACAGGATCTCATCAATCGTGCTAATGGAAGCGATAAACCCAAATGAAAAATGTGATGCAGCAGGCAAATCATCACACACACCGACAATTTCATATCTAATTGCTTCACGTTCGACAAATTGCCCAATCGGATTTTCATTCTGGAAATACTTACGCGCAATTGATTTTGTGATTACAACATGCCGCGGTAATTTAAGTGCAGTATCTGCATTACCGCTTAGAATTTCAACATCAAATAGTTTAAAAAAGTCCGGATCGGCGAACATAAAACCATCTTCATTGAAGCGTTTATCATTGTACTGAACTACATTAATAGCGCCAGGGATAAAGCGAACTACTTGCTCAACTTCATCTATTTTTTCAACAACGGCGCCCAGTGGCAAAGGCGAAGTTGCAGTTTTAATTATGTTATTTCCTAATACGCCCTCTGTAGCCAAACGATAAATGCGTTGACTATCTGTAAAAGATGTATCATAACTAATTTCGTGCCTAACCAACAATATTACAAACAGTCCCAACACCAAACCAACAGACAATCCTAAGATATTCAGCAAAGCATAAGCTCCCTGTCTTCGGATACCACGTATCGCTACCTTGATATGGTGGTTTAACATCATTACAAACGACTTTTTATATTTTCAGTTACAACATGACCATCAAACAATTGCACTACTCTTTGACCACGCTCTGCTTCCGTTGCCGAGTGTGTTGCCATTACAATGGTATAACCTTCTTCATTTAGAGAAGAAAGTGTATCCATCACTTTGTTTCCGCAGGCAGAAGACAAGTTCCCTGTAGGTTCATCAGCGATAATAAGATTTGGATTTGTAATTATGGCTCGCCCAATGGCAACCAATTGCTTTTGTAATGACGCCAATTGCCTGGGATAATACTGCCTAAGGTGTGAAATCTGAAACTTTGATAAGATTTCATTGACTTTAACTTGCCTGGCTTTCTTCGAATACTTCAGATACTGAAGTGGTAACTCTATATTTTCATATACATTAAGTTCATCTATCAGGCCGAAGTTTTGAAATACAAAACCAATGCCTCCGCGTCTCAGGTTACTTCTTTGTCTCTCTTTTAGTCGACTTACTTCATGCCCCATGAAAAATAACTCGCCGGAGGTAGGCTTATCAATCAAACCAATGGTATTAATCAATGAAGTTTTACCACTACCTGATGGTCCAAGAATAACCACATACTCCCCTTGCTCAATGTCAATATTAACATTTTGCAAAACGGTAGTCTCAATAGCTCCATTTCTAAGTACCTTTGTTAAGTTTCTGGCATGAATCATATTGTATCAAATTATGTACGGTTTCGTAACATCACTGTACGAATCCGAACATCTATTTTTATATATTATATACTAAAATATCCCCGTTCAACAGGCCACAGTTTTAAATCCCCACAAATCCAACACCACATAATCATCTTAATAACTGGACCTTACACTCAAATCTCTTCAAGATTCCATTGCAAAACTAATGTAAATCTTGCTAAATCAAACATCACTTTCTATGCCACAAGGCTTAAGGCCTTATAATCAAGGCAATTACAAAAACGGCACTTTTTTTGGTTGCATCACAATCAAAATCAACCGTACGCTTTCGAACAATTCATACTGTAGTTGTAACTTAAATATGGTATATTTAGTAGCGAAAAACTCAAAACAATGACAAAGAAATCAGGACGAATTCTTGCAATAGATGACAATGCAGACATCTTGTTTGCGCTAAAACTATTATTAAAACCTCATGTTGAGCATATCAGCACCTCAACTGATCCAAATAAAATTCCTGCATTAATGGCAGAGAACTCTTTTGACGTTGTCCTTTTGGATATGAACTTCACAAAGGACGCAATTAGTGGTCAGGAAGGGTTTCATTGGCTTGAAAAAATTTTAGAAATCGACCCGCAGGCAGTTGTGCTTTTCATTACAGCATATGGTGATGTTGAGAAATCAGTTAAAGCGATGCGTGCCGGAGCCACAGACTTTATTTTAAAGCCCTGGCAAAATGAAAAATTACTGGCAACTGTTAATTCTGCGATTCAACTTCGCCAATCACGTAATGAGGTTAAGGATTTAAAGAGTAAGCAAAAGGAAATAAATACCATATTAGATCAGCCTTTTGCTGATTTCATTGGCGTTTCACCTGGCATGCAAAATGTTTTTAACACTATTAAAAAAGTTGCTGCCACTGATGCCAATGTCCTGATTCTTGGAGAAAACGGAACTGGTAAAGAGCTTGTTGCTCGGGCCTTACATCGCCATTCTTTGAGAAATAACGAAAGTTTTATCAGCGTTGACCTTGGAGCCTTGAGTGAAACATTATTTGAAAGTGAATTATTTGGTCATGTTAAAGGGGCTTTTACCGACGCGAAAGCCGATCGTCCGGGACGCTTTGAACTGGCTTCAAACGGAACTATATTTCTGGATGAAATCGGCAACTTGTCTTTACCACTACAAGCCAAACTATTGACAGTACTTGAAAGAAGAGAAGTCACGCGAGTCGGTGCCAACAAGTCAAAACCTATTGATATCAGGTTAATTTGTGCCACCAATATGAATTTGAAGCAGATGGCACTAGAGGACAGTTATCGTCAAGATTTAATTTATCGTATCAACACTGTTGAAATTGAACTTCCTCCCTTACGAGAACGTCCAGAGGACATTCCGGTTTTATCTGAACATTTCTTAAATATTTTCTCAAAAAAATATAAGAAGAAAATCAATAAGCTCTCTGCAAAGGTTATTAAGAAACTGACCAACTACCCATGGCCTGGTAACGTAAGAGAGTTTCAACACATACTTGAGCGCACGGTAATCATGAGTGAATCGCCTAACCTGGAAGAGGCTGACTTTCAACTCTCCTCATTACCAACCTCATCAGAAGGTTTTGAATTTGACACATACAACCTTGAGGATATTGAAAAGCAGATTATTGAGAAAGTGCTTCGCATGAACCGCGGGAATGTTTCAAAAGCTGCTGCAGATCTGGGCTTAACTAGAACATCATTGTACAGAAGACTTGAAAAGCATGGTCTATAATAACTTCAGAATAAACTTTATTGTACGGACCTTGCTACTGGCAGGGTCTATTTTTGCGTTCTTCTATCTGTTTTTTAACACAGAGCTAACCATGACACTTGTACTGGTAGGTCTGTTAATTGCTTTTCAGATATTTGCAATGATCCATTATGTTGACAGAACCAATCGTGTCCTAAACAACTTTCTGGAATCCATACGCTATTCTGATTTTACAAGAACGTTTCAGGTTGAAAGTCTTGATTCCTCATTTGACAAACTCAAAAAATCATTCAATGAGGTAATTAAAGATTTCCAGGAAGTAAGAGCAGAAAAGGAAGAAAACTACTATTACCTGCAAACAGTAATTCAGCATATTGGGATATCATTAATTGCTTATTCGAAAGATGGAAAAGTAGAACTTATTAACAATGCTACCAAAAAACTATTTCAGGTTAGAGCACTAAATAACATTCAGGCATTAAATGAATTTAGCCCTGAATTAGTTCAGAAGCTATTAAGCATTAGACATGGAGAAAATTCATTAATAAGAGTTCAGGAAAAAGATGAGTTACTTCAACTGGCCATTTACGCTACTGAGTTTAAGATACATAACAGAACTATCTTGTTAACATCGATTAAAAACATTCAGGATGAGCTGGAAGAGAAGGAGATGGAATCGTGGCAAAAACTAATTCGTGTATTAACTCACGAAATTATGAATTCCATTACACCAATCTCATCACTTTCTTCAACTATCACTATGATTTTGAAGGAACTGTCAAGTAGTCTTCAGGAGAAAAATATTGACAGCGACGATCTTGAAACAATAAAAGAAGTTGAAGGGGCTTTAGAAACAATACACAAAAGAACGGATGGACTATTGCATTTTGTTAATACGTACAGAGATCTGACAAGAATTCCGACGCCTACGTTTACAATCTTCCCTGTTAGTAAGTTGCTACTTAACATCAAAGGATTGCTTACAGAAGAGCTTAAAGCTAAAAGCATCAAGTGCAGTATAAACATCGAACCAAACTCACTTGAGTTATCCGCAGATGAAAAATTAATTGAGCAGGTAATCATTAACCTGGTTAAAAATGCTATTCAGGCTCTCGACTCGAGAGAAAATCCGGAAATCCAGCTCAATGCTTTTCTTAACAAACGAGGTCGCATAACAATTCAGGTAATAGATAACGGACAAGGTATTCTACCAAATGTTCTGGATAAAATCTTTATTCCATTCTTTACAACAAAACCACAAGGCTCTGGAATTGGTCTTAGCCTTTCAAAACAAATACTCCGTCTTCATGGGGGAACGATTTCTGCCTATTCTGAACCAGAAAAAGCAACTAAATTTACCCTGACTTTCTAACTAAAAGAAAAGGTGCAAATCTGAATGATTTGCACCTTTTTATATCTTCTTTTATGTGTTCTTATTCTGCCTTCATGCGATTAAACATTACGGCCAGATGCGCATACAATGATGTATTCTGAACAACAATATCCTCCTCTACTTTAATACGAACAGGCGTAAAGTTCCAGAGGGCTTTAATACCTACTTCAACAAGCTTATTTGCCACCTCTTGAGCTTTATCTACAGGAACAGTCAGAATACCAATCTTTGCTGTTTCCTCGTGCATGTTGGCCAGTTCCTCAAAATGATAAATTGGCACCCCTTCAATTGTTTTACCAACAACTTCAGGGTCAACATCAAATGCAGCCACAACCTTTAAACCAAATTGTTTTAATCCATGATCGTGCAATAATGCTTTACCTAAACTTCCAACCCCAAATAAATAAGCTTCATCAACTACTGTAAAACCCAGAAAATCTTCTAATACATCAATTAGAGGTTCAACTTCATATCCAACCCTTGTTTTGCCAACAATACTGGTATATGACAAGTCTTTTGTTACCTGAGTTGGGTCAACCCCCATATCACGGGCAATTAATGTTGAAGATATATGTTGAAGCCCCTCCTTTTGGGCTAGCTTCAAATAAGCTAAATAACAAGGCATACGTCGAAGCGCTGGCTCCGGCACCAGGTTATTTTTCTTTCGATTAGTTAGCGACATAGTGATTAATTCATATGTTTATACATTCCTTTTTTGTTCAACAAGACTCTAAGAAATAAAAACCAATGACCAATGAATAAAAGATAAGGTGTGAATTTCTATTGCTCTTTTCGTCTGTTTAACAAACTTACAAAATTAATTAAGTTTTTGAATGATAACTCTATTCACTAATTAAAATTGACAAGATTTATATCACCAATTTATTACTAATCGCCTTTTAATTTAAAGCTTTATGAGGCATATAACTTAAGAAGCCATTTTTTTCAAATCCTTTTCCAATAATCCATCACGATTTTTCTTATTCACCATATGGTAATCGAAATAGTAGAATGTTGAACTATCAGCGCCGATCAATATTTTATAGCATCGAGCTTTATATTTCGTGCCTTCCGGACCTACTTTGTGCATAAAAACAACCGAATCATCCCTTCTTTCTATAGCATCCTCAACCTCTGAGCGGGTTACAATTTTAACATTGTAAGGGTAAATGCTCTTTATCTTTGACAAGGTATTGACCTCCGGAGCTAAATCCTCCTTTGTGAGATACAATGTCTTTCCTGACAAACTTTTGACATTATCGTTGTAGTACTTGAAAGCATTAGGTTTAATCAACTGAGGCTGTTCATTCATAAGATTGACATGATCCTGAATAAAACGTACAAACGCTTCAAGCTTGTATGCATAACTTACATCCTCAACACGAAGGTATGATAATGGTAACGAACATAAATCAGGCAAATCCCTTACTTCTGTATCTGTTTCGCCAAGTAGAAGGCTTAAAAAATTATAACGGGCTTTTGTTTTATCTGCATCAAAAGTGGCAACTGTTGAAATCAAAAAAGAGTAGGCAGGATCATTACGCTTATCTTCAAATTCATCATTGGAGATAAATTCATAATCGGTTAAGGTCCATACGGTTTCCATCACCTCTTTGATCTTAAAATTAAAGTCACTCATTGGATTCGCATCCATAACAACAAGCGTTTTTGTATTTAAAAAAGCTTTATATTCTTCTTTTGTTGGCAAATGTTCTTTTGCAAACACACCACTAACAGCAATTAAACAACAGGCAATTGTTAGTATTCTCTTCATATTCACACAAATTTCTTTATACATTAATTTTTAACACCTTCCTTAAAAGGCTCGTCCAAATTTATAAGGATAATTCTAAATTTATTATTAAATCAGTATTTGCTTAATACGGGAATAGTTAACCAAACGGTTACATCAAATTCAATTTATTTTGCAATTGGTTAAAAAATGCTGCTTATTTATTATAAAGAGCCACTTATTAGTTTATTTTTGTTTAAGGAAACTAGGCTATTTGGGGTTAGTTATTTCACGATAACATTGGCAGCTATCGCATTTGGTTTAAAAATTACCAACATGCAAGCCCCAAAGAAGGATAATCTAAACAACAAACAGATGAAATTACTAAATAAATTTCTTTCACTATTTAAAACGGAAAGCAAGGAAAAAGTTGATGAAGAAGAGCAAACTCCAATGCTCATAAACAACCTCATTAATTTCTTCTTATTCTGCATTGTGTTTATTGAAGGTATTATCAGTCTGAGAAATGAGAATACAATTTTTGCAATTCCCCTTCTGACATTAAGCCTGACGTTTGCATTTCACTTTGTGTACCTAAGCCGAAACTCAATGGCTAAAGGCATGCAAAATTCACTTTTCTTCTTCTCTAGTGTCACTTTTTTATATTTTGTTGTTTTTGGAAGCAGCACGGGAATCAATATTATCTGGTCAGCACTTTTCCCTCCATTTATCATCTCACTTATGGGAATGCGCAGAGGGTCCATTTTCTCAATCATATTCTTTCTGTTAATCGCAGTTATTGTATTGGTGATTAACAATTATGGATGGATTGAGCAGGCCAAAGAATATACACAGACAGAAAAAATTGTTTTTCTCGCTTTCTATGCCTTCTTTTTCATAACTACTTATGCCATTCACTTTACCTATACCGAGATTATTTTAAGAAAAGAAAGGCGCGTTTTAGATTCACAGAATTTCAATAAAACGCAGGAAGAATTAATATCAAAACTTTCACACCAAATCAGAACTCCCTTAAGTAACATTACTGGTATTATTGATATTCTTGAAAAAACGAATTTAAGTGATGATCAGCGTGATTATATCAATACAATACATGCCTCTTCAAATAACCTGGTAAATGTTGTTAATAACATGGTGGCAGCATCCAAAACTAATTTTAGCCAAATACCGGCTGAAGAAGTTAGCTTTAACCTCTATTCAACTATTAATAACACTATCAAGTTATTTCAGGATGATCAGGAGAAAAAGAAATTCAGCCTTTCACTTTCAGCTGATATTCCAACGAACTTAATTGGCAACAGCATTAAAATTAAACAGATATTCCTTAACCTTCTTAACAGTCTCCTGAAGTATAATAATTCAGAGCTTAAAACAATTACAATTGAAGTTTCACGTAAAGAGATTCTTCCTAATAAAATAGTTTTAAAATTCAGAATCATAAGCAATACAGTAGTTCCAATGCCTAAGTCGAAACTTGGTGAGGATGCTATCCACTCATCGGATGTAATTCACCTGAATCGCTCAAAATATATCAACATGCTTGATTTAGGTATTACACAGAAAATAATCGAAATGGATGGTAACCATATTGACATTATCCCTGATTCGGTTAAAACCATTATTGAATTCACTGCTACTTTCAAAGAAAACATCCAAAGTCAGTCAATTGAGAATATAAAACCTCCAACCAAGCAGTCAGAGAACTACTTTAAGCCAGTTGTTGACATAGCAGACTCCAACATCCTGCTAGTTGAGGATAACTTCAGCAACCAGCAGATTATCATTTTATATATTAAAAATGAGGTTAAGAAGATTGAAGTTGCTTTCAACGGCAAGGAGGCGCTTGATAAGTTTGGCAAAGCCAAATACGACTTAATTCTTATGGATATACAAATGCCGATCATGGATGGCTTTAAGGCAACTGAAAAAATACGTCAGATTGAAAAAAGCACTGGCACACACACGCCAATTATTGCAGTTACAGCCAATGCATTCCCTGAAGATAAAGAACGATGTCTGGCAACCGGTATGGATGATTATATTAGTAAGCCATTCCAGCCTGAAGACTTAATAAGGAAGATTAAAAAACATCTAAGTTAGGATTTAGACTTTCATTTTTATTTGTTCATCCCAATATTTGAAAATAAGTTATTAACCTGGGTTCGTCATAAGTAACGAGCTCAGGTTTTTTTATTAATCAGTTGCCAGATGGCATATTATCCGATGTATGCATGAAAATGGATCATGTACATAAATTGTATCTTAAAAGATATTTATCAAACCTTAATTACTATTCGCAGTCTCATTTTATGGAATAAGATTAGTCTATCACAAACAGGTGATATAGTGATACTATTCTATCAGGTACGGTTAAAAAACGTCAACACCTTGTTAATTACTGTTAAAGCCTCTTGAATTTCTCATCTAGCCTTGTAAGTTTGTATATTGAGGTTAGACCACGAACAAATGGATAAGAAGAAAATGAAGAAAGAAACTGATATAACATTAAAACTTAAACGGAAGATTCTGATCTATTCGATCATAGAAGTTGCACTAATAATTGCACTTTTAGGTTTTATCATGTTCTTAATAATGGTTTTAATGAGCTAGGTTTACAGGTAAAGCGTTATTGTCTTTTCTGCTAAAACTTTTCCATCCAACCATGTAGTAAGAACCCACTCTCCTGCCTTATCATCATAGGGTTCCCAGACAGTATCTCCAAGAAAAAACTCGTAGTCATTCGAATTTACAAAGTATTGTCCCTTAAATGCGGGTTCCACTTTGCCATGCTTATCTTTAAACGGAGGGTGATCAATTTTAAACTCAACAAGCTTGCCTTTGGCACCTTTAATCTTTATAACATATCCAAATTCAATATCCGGCTGAATCAGAATCCTGTCAGTTATTTTCAGTAGCTTCGGCAGCTTTCTCGATGTTCGTTCCCACCTGCTATATTCTCCGTAGCTATATAATTCCCAGCTTATTTTCTTCTTTGCCATTAAATTGTTTCATTAACTCTCCAGAGAATACCTCACCTGATCCAACATCAGTGGAATATCTCCGGAATCTATACCATGCTTTTTAAGGTAAGGTATATCTGAATTAAAAGTATCAATAAACTCATTAAACGAATGGTTAGGCAACTGTATGCTTTGCTGATAAAATGACAAAGCTTCTTTTCGTTTCTTCTGACACCATAGTGTGTGCCCAAGATTTATTAAATCGTGCTTGTTTTTCTCTGAAACAATTAATTTGTGGTAATACTTTTCAGCCTGTTCGAATTTACCTTCAACGAAAGAGCACCATGCAATGGGCCGTCCCGCTTTGTTATTTCCGGGATCAAGGTACTCAACTTTAAAATAATACTTTAAAGCCTCTGAAAAGTCTTCCAATTCTAACAAACAGTGCCCTATTGAGACTTGTGTATGAAGGTTTGAAGAGTCCATTTTTTCGGCCTCCTTATAATAATTTAAGGCATCTTCGGGTTTATTTAAGTGTCGGTAACACAAGGCAATCTTCTTCTTATTCCACACACTTTGTGAGCCCAGTAACTCGGCCTGTTGATAATAACATAAAGCTTTTTCGTAATTTCCGGATTGTTGATAGCAATAAGCCATTTTTTGAAGCACCTCTGTATTGCCCTTTTCCTTATCAGCAATCTTGCTATAGATCTCGAGGGCATCTTCAAAGTAATTTTTCTTAAAATAATACTCACTTATATCCCTTAAAGCATCTGAATCATCAAGCATTTGATTGAAGAACCATCGATTGTAAAAGTCCATTTTTTGGGTAAAGACATCTTCAAACTGGTGTTTCTGAGGATGAACTTTTAACAGACGATATAAATCCTGAATAAACTGATTACTGGCAACCAGCTTTTTCTGATTGGCTTGCAGCATTTGTTCATCCTTTTGCATTTCAACCATCTGCTCTATCTCGGCTGAAAACATTTGCCCCATCATTTCTTTTTGCATGCCAGGCATATGTGGAATACTCAGAATAAGCGAGTATTTATCAGAATTACATAAGAAGCGGGATGAAGCAAGACCATCAAGCAATGACCGACTGCTAAAAACGGCATCTTCATTAAATAATGACTGCTGAACATCAGGATGTGTAGGATAGAATGGCATTAACCAATTACTTACCGTATTGAAGAATGAAAAATGCTTTAAATGTTTAAACGTTGATAAAAACACATCGGCACCTTCCATTTGCCATTGCGTCAACTCTTCCATTTTATCCATCAGGTTTGGCGAGTCCTTAAACATATCTTCCCAATCAGGATTTTTACCCTCAGCAAGATTATCACTGATCAGGTTATCCAAATCGAGCTTATCCTTAAGCTTAGGGTGCATTTTCACTACTTCAGGTAAAATCTCATCGTTCAACTTTTTAGAAATTTGTTCTGTTTCCCTCGTTCTGATCAATTGAATAGCGATACTGTGAATAATTGTTTGTAAACCACTCTCTTCAATTGTCATAAATAACTGGGTGTACAACTCTGGATATAATGGTAAACGCGCGTCATATTTATTCAGAGCCAATAATAAAGCGACTATAGCCCTGGCACTTAATTCATCTTCTGGATGCGTGCTAAGCTCTATTAGAAGATGTATATAATCGGAAGAAAAATCGCGCATTAAAGAAAGGTTTATCGCCCCAACCAGTATGGCTTTGTAGTGTAAGGGAAGAGTACTTTTCTCAAAGAAATCTTTCAACACTGATTTATTGACACTCCCAATAGATGAATATGACCAAACCTGGTTGAATAACTTATCGACTGCTAATTGTAATTCCGGTTTATTCTCAGCATTGCCATCTACGACCTTTTGCAATTCTAAAGCACTCCAAATAGAGTTTATTTCATCTATTGCAATCTGAAAATTAAGCTCTGTCTGTTTTTTTCTTTCTTCATAGATCTGATCTCCTGAATATTTGCTCAGCAATAAATCACACACCTTATCTGCCAGGTGGTATACATCGCGTAATAAATGATTGTAGACTTTCTGACGCTCAGGATCCGATATGCCCTCGACCGTGTATTTCAGAATATTCTTATAGGTAAATTCAATATTATAATGACTATCGATCAAATCTCCATTTTGCGATTCTTTAACCAATTTTTGAATTTTATCCAGGCTATCTTTAATCTTCTTTTCCGATAAAAGCCAACATATATTTGTATGCTCAACTTTAATTTCCTTAACAGTCATCATAGCTTACTATTTAGATGATTCGAACTTCAAAATTACATCAAATCCTGATGTTTTGGAACTACCACTCTGCAATCTAAAGAATAAAACTTTATTTAACTCATACTCCAGAGTAACCATTTCCGGCGTAATTTCATCATCCTCCGTTTCTCCAAATCCCCGTTGATAAATCACAAATAAATCGTTTGTAATATACTTTCCAACCACAAATGCAGCGCTTTGCCAATTTTCGGTTGAGTTAACCTCAATCATATCCAATTTAAAACGTTGACCAATGGTAGAGTTTAAAGAAGATGTTACCACGTTTGCCAGCATATTTGATCCGACAGACCCAATAATACCATTCTGTCCATCATAGCTTAATTCGTCCATTGTTTTACCAAAAACCATAATTGATACGGCATCAGACTGTGTAATACCAACATCATCAAGGGTAAAGTTGATTTCAGGCTCTGATAAATACTCTGTTATTGCCAGCTGGAGTGTATGTTTTTCCTTATCACTCCCCCTAAACACATATTCCGCCCTAATTTCCAATCGTGGGTCCTGTGTCTTTCCTCCCATGAATGTAATAATTCCTTCAGTCACGTTAAACTTACGTCCATAAAGAATATAGTGTCCCCTCACAACCTCAACATCTCCGAATAACTCAAAATAATCAGCCTCTTTAACAACATCAACATCTCCGCTTATTTCTATATTCATATCATTACTCTTCAGCCAGGTACTTCGAGGTATGTCAATATTAAGCCGTCCTCGCAATTGCTTAATAAACGGAGGCACCAACTCAATCTCTTCTTCAGTTTTGATGGCTACTGAATCATTTTCCTGTAATGCTTCAACCAATAATGGCATATTTTCAGTGTTGCTTTTCGCATCATCATCAGCTACAAGTCCGGGAATGTAAAATGAAGACCGATTAACTATTACTTTACCACCAAAACGAGGCGCCCCTTCAATTCCTGTCCGGTAAAACGGATCTCCGCTAATATTGACGTCGTAGTTTTTATGTTGAACCAGGTGAAAATTCTTAATATTCGTGGCCATATCCGAGGCCACTACCTTTCCTGAAACCAGTGTTGAATCTAATAAGAGATATCCTTTTGAGGCATAATGTCCCTTATCCGAACCAACGTAAAATGTGTCTATATCTACTTTGTTTTCATCAAAAACAAATTGCCCGGTAATATCTTTATAATACACTCCTTGTTTATCATTATTTAAATAGCCGTTTTTCATATTGATCTGCCCATAAAACATCGGCTTATTAAACTCACCTTTAGCTTTCACTCTTCCATCCAATAACAATCCAGCATTTATATGGATATATTCTGAAATATCAGGTGTTACAAGTTCTAAAGAGTCCAGCACCAACTCTGCCGAGAATGATTCGGGCAAAGGCATATCGTAACCGGAAGTATCTATTTCCAGTTTAAGTGGCACTTTAAAATTGGCATATATACTACTATCCAGTTCTGGAGACCAGGTATCAACAGTAAAAGTATCGGCTAAATATGCAAGCTGTCCTTCGAGGGCAGGAGTTACAAAGTCTCTGAAGTAAAAATCTCTTAACGAATAATTTCCCTGAAGTATAACAGACTCAGGTTCACCGGTAAGCTGCAAAGCCATAGTTATTTTTCCGCCAATACTATCGGGTGTATTAGTGAAATAATTAAGTATATTTAAGTCCAGACTATCAATATTCAACTCAAAATTCTCAACATTATTGGCGCTAACGACACCATCAGCTTTGAGCCTGAAATGATCATTATCCCTGTCTTTAATCTCTAATGCATCAATGAAAATCGACTTATCGTAAAACCCTATGTCTTGCATAGAATCTGTCAGGTAGAAATGAGAGCCTGGTATTTTTATGTCAGTAGATACAAGAGTTAAACCAATCGTATCCAACAAACTCAATTGTGATTCAATCAGCACATTCAGAGAACTGTCTTTTCCCAGACTAATAGCAGACCTTAGGTGTTTATCAGTATAATCAAAACTAATATCAAATGTATCAAGCATCTGTACATCACCGTGCAAGTTATTCCCATTAATTACACCACCAACTACTATTGAGTCTGCAAAATATCGCCCATCTAATTGTGCAATAACTGTGTCGCTAATGAGTTCTGCATACCCAAAATCAGTTACATTCAGTATTCCACCAAATTCGATACTATCTTTATTGCCGGCAAGATTAACATTGGCATTTGCAACTTCAAACGAAAAGTCAGGTAATTTGAATTGTTCAAGAAAATCCAGGTTCCTGCTTTTTACAATGGCCTGAGCTTTATAATCAAACGAACTAAAATGTATTTCTCCTGAACTGACGACCTCATTACTCTTTATTTTTACAGCCAATGTGTCAAAGTACATACTCTCTCCACTAAACTCCGAATGCAACACAAGACTATCAACGTCAATGTCATACACCTTACTATCATATAACTGAGCCCGGGTTGTAAAATTCCGCTTATTAGAAATAATATGGGTACCTGAAATAATGATATGACCATTGACCACAGTATTCTCCATAACTGGCTCAATCACCTCTACATCCAGGTTACGGGTTTCAAAATTGAAAGTATATTCCGGTTTATTATATAAATCATCTATTTGCACATGACCTTCACTTCGACTTTCGTTATAAACCACCAACATATCAGCCTTAATATGATTACTGATTTGCGAGGCATCAATAAATAATGTGTCAGTAACAGTATTCTGGTATGAGGAATTATTAAACCGCCCCCGTAAATTCAAATCACTTTTATAGTCAAATACGTTTTCACCCTTTATTTCAACTGAGCCATTCAGATAGGCCTCTGTCTTATTCATATCAAACCAATCTTCAGGCACAAATTCATTAAACGACACATCAACATCGTATTCTGACACGAGTTTTTTATTCCTTATGGCGTCCGGAAGATCATAAAACACACCTTGCAATGTTACACTTTCCTTTCCCTTTGACAATAACAGATCACAATGCAACTCTTCTTGTTCCGAATTTAAACTTAAGCTAAGCTCAGGGATCGAACGCAAGGGAACCGTTGGTAAAACCAATTGAACATCACGTTGATTCAGGGGAGTGCCTTCTAAGTCAATCTGAAAATCCCCAGTTGACACATAGTGGGCATCTCCAGTAATAAGTGAGTTATTTGTTTTAAGGTAAATACTGTCAGCTTTTAATAATGTTCCTTTTTTAAGAAAATTAAGCCTGGCCTGCTCTACCTCAAAATCCGGGTTAGCAGATTTAATATTCAATGAACCTAAAGCAACCTCGACATGCTTGTCTTTAAAATAACCTCTTGCATTCAGTTTTATCGTTTCAATATCAATTGGATTCATGCCATACTTGAGCTGATAACTTCCATGCCCATTCTCCAATACTATATTCTTAAAATCTAAGATAAGCGGAAATTCTGATGGTTCATCATTCTTATTCTCGATCAACCTTTCAAGAACATACAACAAATGCATAGTAGCACTGTCTTTATACCACAGATTAAAATGAAGAGATTGCATATAAACCGTGTCAAATTCTATGTGTTTTGCCCTTAAGTTGATCAATCGATAACTCACATATAAAGAGTCAATACTCGCAACCGTTGAGTCTCCTTCTGTTAAGGAAACATCTGTTAAGTGAATGGTATTATACAGGTTTCCTTCTATTTTGCCAATAGCCAACTCTCCATTAAAATATGGATTAACAATCTCAAGTACCTTTACTCTAAGGTACTCCCTAAATGACGCCGTTTGCGTATAGATGAGCAACCCAATTAATATCAGTATGATCAGACTGAATGCAAGAATCAGATATTTTACAATTTTCTTCAACATATCAGAAAGGGTTCCCTATATTAAAATGTAACTGCCAGCTTTTTTCATGGTCAAAAATTGGTCTTGCCAAATCAATACCCACAGGACCAATTGGTGTTTTGACCCTTAAACTAATACCAGCGGCATAATGTAAATCATTAAACCGATAATAAAATGATTCTTGCCAAACATTACCAACATCACAAAAAACAGCAAACACGATCTTAGGCGCTATTAAGTATCGGTTTTCAATACTCCCCTCAAGTAAACTATTACCACCTGTAGGCTGCCCTTCATCATCTTTGGGTCCTAATTGAGAACGCCCCCAGCCTCTGACCGAATAACTACCTCCTGCATAAAATCGTTCTTCTATAGGTACCAGATCATCATTATTTATCATTGTTGCCACACCAACTTTTCCTTTCAATGCCATAGTAACACCGGGTTTTATACCTACGTACTTTTTATACTCGATCAAACTGCGGTAAAAAGGTATTGATTCATTGATCATAGTACCATTCCGTTTAACATTCACTGCCAATGAATAACCTGTAACCGGATCAAGACGAGGCTCCCCGTTAAAGAAAACAAAACCAAGTGACACACCGGATTTACTGTAGTGGTCCATATCTGATCCTGAATTCTCGAGCAATGCCGCAGCATCACCTACAAGCGTTGAATCGGAGTTCACATCTTCAAGATAAAAATTAACTGATGTATTAAAGCGTTCTGAGAAATGTTGCAGAAAGGTTAAATTAACTCCATATCTATCAATACTATAAGCAGGCTCATGTTGCCGCATTACAAAAGGATTGATCAAAGCTGAATTAAAAGGAAAAATTACTGCCGGTTGAGTAAACTTAAGTTGAAAGTTATAGGGTTCAAGGCCCGAATGCTTTCCGTATAAATTGACTCGTCCTGTTCTTGTAATAAATCCAAGATATTGAATATCTGCAAACACCCGGAAATCATCTTCACGTCCATAACCTACTCCAAAACGCGATGTCCATCGCGGAGCTTCTTTTAAAACAACTAACGTGGGTAAAGTATCTGGCTTTTCTTCACTCAATAGTGTTTTTATGGAAGCAACCCTGAACATTCCGAGATTATAGATCTGCTTCTGACTTTCATCAATATCATATTTTGACCAGGTATCGCCTGTTTCAAAACGTAATTGGCGAACAACCTTTTTTTCCGGCACCCGTTCGTTTCCTTCAATAACAATGGGACCGAAATAGCAAAGCTTATTGGTTTCAATGAGCCAATTCAATTCAGCTTCTTTTTTTAATGTGTCAACCTTTAGCTTATGCTTTACTTTCGCGTACGCATAACCCATGTTATTATATTCCTCATTTATAAAAGATTGGTCAGCATAAAACCATTCATCCCTGAAGCGTTGCCCCACTTTTAACTCGGACTGCAAGCGAATTTTACGACGAATTTTTCTTGTGAGAAACTCTTCATATTTAACCGAATCAATCGTGTAACTAATTTTATTCAGTACGATTGGCTTACCCTCGACAATATTGTAAGTCAGTTTCACATTATTGTTACGGGTAATTTTAATTTTCGGATCGTTGAACTCTACATCTAAATAACCTTCTTTCTCATAAACATATCTAATTATCTCAAGATTATCTTCATAGAGAGGCATTGTAAAACGATCGGCCTCCTTATCGGAGAATTTCTCACCTATTCGGGTAACTGCCTTTAGACTAAGGCTTTCCTCAAGTTTTGAATCAGTAATAGCCCTATTTCCTTTGAACTTAACCTTCCTGAGTTTTTGACGATTCTGTCCAATAGCAGAAAATGAAATTGCGATAAGCAATATTAGAAATAGATGTGTCTTCAATTAAATAATAAATTTAGGGCTCTTAAAATTAAGGCTTTTAGCATCAAAGTCAAGGGCATAACTATGCTTATTCGAACAAGAGCTGATAAGGTCTTTGAATAGCATCTGTCAACTGCCCCAAAGAAACATTTCGTGTAAAGCGATAATACTCCTTACCTTCAAAATACACTAACAAAGTTGGAACTGTAAAAACCTGGTACTGTGCTGCAATAGAAGGTTGCTCTTCTATGTTTATATAGTCAAAGGTCATCTTGGGAAATTTCTCAGACAATAACTGTTTCACTTTTGGTTTTAAAACCTTACAAACATTACATCTATCGTGCGAAAAATATTTAAGCGAAGGGCTATTCATGGAAGGCCTGTTATTAGTTACTATACTTTATGAATTAAAACAGTAGCGTAAGCTGCAATACCTTTTTGTTCACCTACAAACCCAAGTTTTTCAGTTGTAGTGGCTTTTATAGCAACATCTGCAACATCCACATTCATCACCTTTGCTAATGTTGCTTGCATTTCAGGGATTAAACTCTTCAGCTTAGGACGTTCTAATGCTACTGTACTGTCAATATTCCCCAATTCAAATCCCTCCTGACGTATCAGCTGCATTGTTTTATCCAATAAAAGCTTACTGTCAACCCCTTTTAAATTCGGATCAGTATCCGGAAAATGAAAGCCAATATCACGCATATTAGCTGCCCCCAGGAGGGCATCGCAAATAGCGTGTATTAACACATCTCCATCTGAATGACCAATACTTCCTCTTGTATGTTCAACTTTTAATCCTCCGATCCACAATTCTTCACCTTCACCTAATTGGTGGACATCGTAACCAAATCCTACTTTTATCTTCATAGTGCGTAAATAAAAAAGACCTTAAGGAATTTCCTTAAGGTCTTTTCAAATATAATGAATAAAGTTCTTATTTAAAGTCACTCAAATCAAATGACAGAGAAAAACGCATGGTATTGGCCAAGGGATTGTTTTGCACCATTGGAATAATATAAGAAGCATCCAATGTGAACATATTAAACTTCAAACCAAAACCTGCAGAAGCAAATTTGCGGTTTCCTTGATTTTCGTGCTCATGAAAGTATCCTGCACGAATAGCAAATTGCTTATTATACCAGTATTCAGCACCAATCGAGAAATTTATCTCTTGCATTTCCTGCTCAAATCCTCCCGGAGCATCACTAAAAGAATCGAATATGGCAGCCGGAACAGATTTATCATTGTTAGGATCTACCCAATCATCACCGGCATCTTCCGGCTTAATCTGATTTGATGGCACCAATAGCTTATTAACATCGAATGCGAAAGCTAAGCTATTATATCTGTCAAGCTCCATAGCATAACCAACTCCCAACTTTAAGTTAGTTGGTAAATATTCCTTATTAATACCATCATAGCTTATTTTTGATCCGATATTAGAAATATTAATACCTGCCGTAAATTCAGCATCATTACGATTTACACGCATTGGTTCTCTGAAATAGAAACCAATATCCGCTGCAAAAGCATCACCGGCCTGCAAGCTTTCTCCTGTATTTGAATAACCGTTGGTTAGATCAGAACGGATATAGCGAAATGCAACAGCTCCTGAAAATTTATCTGATAATACGCGCGAATAAGCGGCATCAATTGCAAACTCATTTGGTTTACCTTGATAACCAGGATCATCCGGACCGTTTGAAAAAGTTATTTCACCCATTGAAAAATAACGTATCGATGCACTGATTACCTGCATTTTATCTAAACGATAATAAAAGGTTGCAGTGGACATATTAATATCGTCAACCAACTTACGTAACCATGGTGTAAACGAAATAGCAGCACCCATATCGCCATCGATAAATGCGTACTTGGCCGGATTTAAAAACTGCGAATTCAAATCGGGACTTGTGGCGACACCAGCATCTGCCATACCGGCTGCCCTGGAATCCGGATTAATATTTAGGAATGGTGCTGCAGTTGTTATGGCATTATTACCATCTGTCTGTGCCTGCAAAGCGCTCAAACTAAACAAGTAAGCCACCATAACAAGACTTACTTTACTCAATACTTGCTTCATATTTTGATTCATAACGTATTACTCTCTTCAAAAATTACTAGTCCATTGGATAAGGTGAGTATTTACAAAACTGCAAAAATCACTTTTTATTATTTAACTACCAGTATTTTTTTCGAGAATTTCCCAACTTGATTGTCAGAAGTTTTGATTTCACAATGCAAAACGTACAATCCACGTTGCAGAGATGATGACGGAGTCCACTCAACAGGGGCTATAGAAGTACCAATAGAAACCTGAGTTGTTTCATGCTGTTCAATTAATCTGCCATTCATACTATAGATACTATACGTAACATCTAACACTGCATTAGGTGCATCATGTTTAAACGAGATATTAACTACTTCATTAGTTTCAACCGGATTGGGATAGACCTTAGCTTCACTTATTTGTAAGCCTCCACTTTGGCGAACTTCAAAATCTAATGCTGCCATCGACGAATTGTTCAGATTATCCCATACTTTTAGCTCTAAAGCGTGTTTCCCTTCCGTTAATTGCGGCAATTGATAACTCAGCATACCACTTGTATAGCTATTTAAATCTGACGTGTAGTATGCATTAAGATTAATAGGTCGTGTTCGGTTTCCATCAACAACTAAAGTAATATCATGTCCAATACCAACTCCGCTGGTATTAATACCACTCTCATCTGAAAGTTTTGCATATAAAATAGGCTGTGAACCTGTAATATCTCCATTTTCAAATGACGAATCATTCAACCATATAGAGATATCGGGACCCTGAGTGTCATCTGGCGGATTATCAGAAACACCTCCAATTAATACCGAGTTATCAGCTCCAAAAGACTCTACTCCATCTTCCCCATAAGCATAATAACTTATGCGACCTTGTCCCACATTATAACGTATATCTTTGGGAATGATGAAAGAAGCTAAAAATTGATTTCCTGCTATTTCCATCTGTCCCTGGTAAATCTTGTTTTGATACACCTGGTATTCAAAGGGCACCGCCCCCTTATTACCAAGGGTTTTAACCGTTATTGGCTTATCAAAAACCTGCATTGTTACGACAGCACCAGAAGCATCGGCATCTTTAATTTCACCCTCTACCTCAGCTAGTGTCAACGCTTTCATTTCTGTCCTGACAGCAGGGTCTTCTTCTCCATTAATACTTTTGGTTTGTATATTTCCCTGCGGATAAGCAAGCTGCAAAGACGGATCACCCAAGAGCGTGAAATTTAATTTATTGACACTGCCCCCTATATCATTCTTGGTATTTTTAATAACCTCACCAAGTCGCACTTTATTTCCTTGTTCATCTTCTCTGAAAATATTTTTATAGAAGCTCTTATTTATGACAAAGTTTTCATGTGACCAGGCAATACGTGTCGTAGTAAATAAGGCAACACCTGCTCCAAGGGGAGATAAAACCACCCACTCGCCGGCAGATATATCATGATAATCATCGTAGCGGCTAAATTCGCATGTTGCAGTTACAAATACCGGAAGTTTATCAATATTGGTAAAACTCTTTATAGTTGTTATGTCCAATACATTCTCATCAGCTAACTGTCGCTCACTTCCATGACCGGTATAATTAAAAAGTAATGTGCCATCATTTATTGTTTTCTTTATTGCTTCGTTAACTTCAGGATATCTGTCTCCGGATGAAGTGGTAACCTTAGGATAAGCATCAAAGAAAATTTTATTGTGATTATAGGCCGGGTAATCTCCATAAACCTGGGTTGACAAGTCATTAGCCTGCCTCATATGAAGATTACTGTCTCCATCATCAGCCAAAAAAGTGATATCTGTTTTCCAGGCTCCGGCAGAACTTTCATTAAGGTATTTCTCAACCTTATCAACCATAATCGTTGCCTCATCAATGGTGTTAACCGGGAAACGGCCAATTCCGATATCCAGTTTATCAAACAGAATGTTCTGACCTTCATTATCGTCTAAAAAGCCATAATAATCATCAGAAACGTAACACTTTTTGATATCAATGGAATTATATGACTGATAGGTTAAAATCTTATTGGTGTTATCATCATCATAAGTCCGATTATCATATGAGCCATCACCAAACAACAGAAGACATTTAAATTTAGCATCTTTTTTATACAGGTAGCGGGCATAATCTCTTATAGCAGTAATATCTGGTGAACCTGAAGAAAATTCATTATATATCTGATAAGGAAATACAATTTCACAGTGTAAGCCCGAGTGTTCTTTATGAATTTCAGCCAAACGATTTGCTTCACTTTCGAACAAAGGGTGAGCTATAATTAACATTTCAGGAACTGAAATTCCACGAATATCCTGATTTGCCAATGTCTCTTCAAACTCCGGCTGGGGAATATCAGCGGTTAGATCAAAGGCAATGAATTCCTTTAAGTTATCGGTCTTATAGGTAAATCCTTTTTGACCTGAATAATCTTCAATCACGATATTTTGGGGCGACGTATGGTCAGTAATATCCCAAAGTCGAGTTGAAGAGTTGACACCATCAAGATAGAATCGTGTTGAGTTACCCTCGCCTGTTACATCGCTATTTCTGAATTGTAATTGTTTATCTATATTAATAAGGCATTTTGCATTGAGACATAAGAAATTGAGCCAGCCGGTGGCTCCGCCCGAACTTGATTCATAAGTTAAGTCAACAGAAACATCATTATTGGATGCATTAAAAACAGACCATGCCTTCCCTTCATTGGCAAAAGCCCCGACCGTATTGGAGTAATCTATTTTCTGAATCTTTATTTCCTGAACCTCCTTTTCCTCAACATGTGTTCTGAAATTCGAATTAACATCTGATCGCGCAATCAGGTTAGTATAAATCTTAACTTCCTTATTTAGTACACGGTTATTAAACTCAAATAAATAATTTCTCGTTTGCCCCGGATCAAATCTTAAACCGTACCATTCGAGGCCTGACTTTAACAAATTCTGATTATCAAATTCATGAAAAGTATAACTATCAAATTCACTGGTTTCATAGGTAAATGTTTCAGACACATATTCGCTCTCCTGCACCCGCTTACCTTCTCCATTACTATCTGATAAAAAATAATATGCTACATCAGTATAATCATGCTTTTGATGTTCAAACATATCACTTTGAACGTTATAATTCCAGGCGGTAGGTCCCTGAGCATAAAAGTAGATGGCATCGCCCTCATGGATAACTGAATTTTCAACCAGGTCTTCGTGACGAAGTTCAGCATTGGGGCGAGGCAACAAATTACCCCCATTACCGAATACATTTACACTTTGGGGCTTAGAAAAACCCCACGATGTTAACAACGAGTAGGGTATTCGATGAACGCCTGATTCATTAATCCTTATTTTAACCCATTTGCCACTGCCTAAAACGGAATTACTTTTTACATTTTCAGCGTTTTTGAGAAAACCTTCAGACTTCTTCTCCGGTAACACAACCGTGTAATCAAATTCATTTATGAGGTGATAGTTTTTTTCAAATTCATCAAAAACCAGCGGTATGATTTCCATATGCAGGTAATATTGACCTCTTATACATACTACATGTTTTTTTATCATATCATAACCATCAGTGCTTACTGAATTCAAATAGTTTAATTGATGGTCGTTATTAACCTGTGTTGTTTCCAGTGAATATTGAATCTCCAACTCGTCTGCATCTATATAATACGGTAAAGAGCACTGAACAAGTTTTACGGGCAACTGACTCTTTTCATCAATGCTTACCTGTTCAGCCAACTGAAATGGTCGGAGTTCATAATCACTTGTTTCGGAACCCAACCATGTAAAAAATTCTTTCCCTGTGAATGTTTGCGCCTCAACCTGGCAGAAGCACATCAATAATATTATATATAAATATCTACCCATTATCTTTCTTTAATAACCTGACTTAGATTACACTAATAACAACAACCTACTTCACATTATACTTCATTCAAGTACATTTGTTCATCAAAAACGACAAAAATAGCTATAACTGTACAAGAATTTTCTATTTTTAACGTTCTGAATCTTGAAAAATTGTATTGTTAGCATTTAGTTAGCTATTAAAAAAATAGTTCGAAAAAGGAGCTTAGCTATAACCTTTTTATATTTTTGCAGTATAATGGAGTCAGTTACACATCAAACGTGTGTGATTACTAAGTTTGTAAATAATTGATAATTAGAATACAATATCAAAGTGCTATGAGATTAAATACCGCAGTTATATTGGCTGTTTTGGCTTTTAGCTTAGTAGGCTTATCGTCATGTAGTAAGAAAGGTGGAAACAAAGCTGTTTCTTCTGCAACAGGTTGGGAATACAATAATCCGGACAATGGTGGCTTCCAGTACAAGTCGGGTTATGAGCAGGAAACCGGACCAGGACTAACCTTTATTGAAGGTGGTACGTTCATAATGGGTCGTGTTGAGCAAGATGTTCTTTACGAATGGAACAATTCACCAAGACGTGTTACTGTACCTTCGTTCTACATGGATCAGACGGAAGTCAGAAACATTGATTACCTGGAATATTTATTCTGGATTCAGCGTGTTTACGTTGATTACCCTGAAGTTTACAGAAAAGCATTACCTGATACATTAGTTTGGCGTCGTCCGATGGCTTATAATGAGCCAATGGTTGAGAACTACTTACGTCACCCGGCTTATGCTGAGTATCCGGTGGTTGGTGTTAGTCATATTCAGGCACAGGATTATTGTAAATGGCGTACCGATCGTGTTAATGAGATAATTCTTGTTGAAGAAGGTATCCTTGAGTTTGACGTTAACCAAATTGGTGAAAATAACTTCAACACTGAAGCTTATTTATATGGTCAATATGAAGGTATCCAGGGTAAAAACCCAATGGAAGACCTAAATCCAAATAATGACACACGTCGTGTTCGTTGGGATGATGGTATTCTTCTACCTCGCTACCGTCTCCCAACTGAAGCTGAATGGGAATATGCAGCATTGGGTCTGATTGGTAACTCATACGACGAACGCATGACCAACCGACGCATTTATCCTTGGGATGGTCACATCACTCGTAACGCTGATAAAAAAGAGCGTGGTAAAATGATGGCTAACTTCGTAAGAGGTACTGGTGATATGATGGGTATGGCAGGAAACCTGAACGATGGTGGTGACATCACTGTAGCTGTTGACTCATATTACCCTAACGATTATGGCTTATATTGTATGGCTGGTAACGTAAACGAATGGGTTGCTGATGTATATCGTCCATTATCATTTGAAGACGTTGAAGAATTCAGCCCGTACCGCGGTAACGTATTTAAGCAGAAAGTACTTGATGAAGAAGGATACATTGTTGAGAAAGACAGCCTTGGACGCATTCGTTACAGAAACGAAGAAGATAAGGACATCTTAAACCGTAAAAACTACCGTACCTCAGATAACAGAAACTACGCTGATGGTGATGCAACATCTAATGCAGTGACAGGTACTGACTGGAACGATAATGAGTCAAATACAGGTAACATGTATTCAGGAGCTCCAAACAGCAGTCTTGGAAGTTTAGTATCTGACCGCTCTCGCGTTTATAAAGGTGGTGGTTGGAGAGACCGCGCTTATTGGTTGGCTCCGGGAGCTCGTCGTTACCTTGATGAGAGAGAAAGTCGTGATGACTTAGGTTTCCGATGTGCAATGACACGTGTTGGAAGTCCAATAAAAGGCAAGAAATAATTCTTATAGCAGAATATTATCAAGAGGCTAACTTTAAAAGTTAGCCTCTTTTTTTATTTTTGTTTTGGAAACTGTAATCATTTATCACTCTCAACCATGAGCCAGATAGCAGACATACATAAAGCGTTTTTATCAAGCAAAGGAGTTTCAACCGATAGCCGCAATAACAACCAGGGTGTCATCTTCTTTGCCTTGAAAGGAGCTAACTTCGACGGTAATAAATACGTAAAGGATGTATTAAGTAACGGCGCTGCTTTTGCAGTGGCCGATGACTATAGCCTGAAAGGCATCGAAAATATCTTTGTAGTGGATGATGTGCTGACTTGTTTACAGGAATTGGCACTGCACCACAGGCGCTATTTAAACATCCCGATAATAGCCATCACGGGTACAAATGGCAAAACAACTACCAAAGAGCTGGTTGCCGCTGTAATGAGCCGAAAATTCAACATCATGGCTACTCAAGGTAATTTCAACAACCACATTGGCGTTCCGCTTACCTTGCTTAGTATGAATAAAACTGTTGAGTTAGGTATTGTTGAAATGGGCGCTAATCATGTTGGTGAAATTGAATTACTCTGTAAAATTGCGGAACCCAACTTCGGCATTATTACCAATGTTGGAAAAGCCCACCTTGAAGGTTTCGGCTCATTTGAAGGTGTTAAAACAGCAAAAGGTGAATTATATCAACACATCAAAAACAATAATGGTAAATTGTTTATAAACCACGACAACGAACACCTAATGGGAATGGCCTCAGGAATTGAAAACAGGATTGAATTCGGTGTTGAGAGTGGATTTATTTCCGGACAAACAACCAAAAACGATCCTTTCATTGCTATGAGCTGGCAAACTGAAGATGGTTTATCGTATCATATTCAAACGAAGCTGATAGGCTCATATAACCTGGAAAATATCTTGTCTGCCATTTGCATTGGACATACCTTCAATGTGAAACCTGAGGATATCAATGCCGCCATTGAAGATTACACGCCTACTAATAACAGATCCCAATTTATTCAAACAGCCCACAATAAGATCATTATGGATGCATACAACGCCAATCCATCAAGTATGCAGGTGGCGCTGAATAATTTTTCTGAAATGGATGCTACCAATAAGTTAGTGATACTTGGAGGCATGAAAGAAATGGGGGATGATTGCATTACTGAGCATCAGAAACTACTGGATACGATCAATAAACTAACTTTTGAAAAGGTCATATTAATCGGGACTGAGTTCAAAGCGATTAACACTTACAATGCTATTTTTTACGAGGATAATGAAAGCCTGATAAAGGATATACAGCTCAAGCCAATACAAAACAAAAGCATACTGATCAAAGGTTCACGAAGTAATAAATTAGAAGAATTATTACCTCATCTTTAGTCTAAGTGATAATGTTTTAATTCGCTGAACTTTCTTATTCCTTTTATGTAGAACGCCCAAATAATGCTTTGCGGATAAATTTCCTTATGTGCTTTTTTGAGCCTGAAACCAGCTTGTTGCCTTCTTAATCTGATAGCGTAAGGCAACATTCGATAAAAGCTAAAATGCGCCTTTAAAACAGCTGTAAAATGCCCCAATTCACCTGTTGTGATAAAGTGCAAACCAGCAATCCCATCCAAAACCATTCTAAAGAATAAGATGATCAGCAAGCGGTCTGAAGGTAAATTTTTAACAAGCATCAGTAAGTTATTTCTGAAATTCAGGTAAGTTTTACGCGCATTTTGCTGACTTAATGTAGCTCCGCCAACATGTAATACTTCAGACGATGGGATAACTTTAATAGCATGCCCCATGCTTTTTAATCGCCAACATAGATCTATCTCCTCCATATGGGCAAAAAAAGCTTCATCAAGCCCTCCACTTTTCAAATACAATTCAGAACGAATCATTAATGCCGCCCCTGTCGCCCAGAAAACAGATAAAGGTTTATTGTACTGTCCCTTATCAGATTCTATTCGATTCAAAATACGCCCACGACAAAAAGGATAACCAAACATATCAATATACCCGCCGGCTGCGCCTGCGTATTCAAACTTGTCAGGTTCATTATAAGCTCTTACTTTGGGCATACAGGCACCAAGTTCAGAATTTTCATCCATGACAGATATCAACGGTTCTAACCAACCCGGTTCCGGCGCAATATCACTATTGAGCAACAAAAAATAATCGGCATTAACCTGCTGCAGTGCTCTGTTATAACCACCTGCAAAACCATAATTTATATCCAGTTGAATAACTCCAACATTGACAAAGTTTTCTTTTATAAAAGCTACACTATCATCTGATGAGGCATTATCAGCGACAATAATATCAACATTGGGATGCCGACTGTTATTAACAACTATTGGCAGAAATTTCTCCAACAATGCTCTTCCGTTCCAGTTCAAAATTACGACTGCAGTCTTCGCCATCTTAGTTTTGTTGATTAATTAAATGTCCGTTGTTCTGAATACTTCCAGCGTTTATGAGACCACAACCAGTTTTCCGGCCTTTTAATAATAGCATCTTCCAATAAACGCAGGTGCTTCTCAGTAATTTCATATTCCTTGGTATTGATCGGATCTTCAACAACGGGAATAATATTGACTTCGTAATACCCACGCTTAATACGCTGCATATCCAAATACACAAGAGGTGATTTGGTTGCCTTAGCTATCTTCTCAGGGCCAAGAATAATAGCTGTATTCTGATTTAAGAATTTTGTCCAGTAATTTAAGCTCTTCCTCCCGGGCGACTGATCGGCAATGAGTCCGATAATATACCTGACATTTTTTCTTCGCAGCTTAATGAGTTCACGGATAGTATCAGACATCGTATAATTCTCAGTACCCCATTTACCACGCAGCTTAAGCATATATGTGTCAAAGGCCTTATTTTTCAAGGGGCGATAGGTAGCACAACCAAGGCAGTCAACATTTAAATTAATAGACGGGATCCACTCCCAGTTACAATAGTGCCCCATCACGGCAACCACATCTTTGCCTTGCTGCGTATATTGATCAACACACTCTGTATTACTCCATTTTACCCTCTGACGAATTTGTTTCTCAGTCATTGATTGAACTTTGATCGTTTCAACCATTATATCACAGAAGTTGCGATAAAACTTCAGGCGGATTTCACGCAATTCCTCTTTCGTCTTTTCAGGGAAAGCATAAGCCAAATTCTCATTGATTACTGCTCTTCGATAATTAAACAGACGAATAAAATGATATAAAAGATCTGACCACAGATAAATCATGAAAAACGGCTGTAAACTGAACAGCCACAGAAAAAACAAAGCTATATAATTGCCTATCTTCTGCATATTAACTCATTATATTATTTACAATTGCTTTAAACTCGTCGAAAGTAGCCTTATTAGTAGCTATTATCTCCATGCCAAACAAGTAGTTATCACCTCCATTAAAATCACTTACATCACCGCCAGCCTGTTTAATTATAAAAGCACCTGCGGCAACATCCCATGGTTTTAGGTTGTACTCATAAAAGGAATCAAAACGACCACATGCCACATAAGCAAGATCGGTCGCTGCGGAGCCAAGTCGCCTCAATCCACGCGAATGTTCCATAAAATACCGAACAGAATTCATAAAACCATCCAGACGGGAGTAATTGGAATAGGGAAATCCTGTAGCGATCAAACTGTTTTTAACTGTCTGGGTATTGGAAACACGAATCTCCTCTTCATTCAAATAAGCTACTCCTCCTTTGTAAGAATAGAAACATTCATCCAAACCAATCTCATATATAACGCCCAAAACAAGTTCATCTTTTTCCTGCAGTGCTATACTTATGGCATAAGGCGATAGTCCATGAATAAAGTTTGTAGTGCCATCAATGGGATCAATGATCCAGTTGTAAACCTCCCCTTTACTATCATCCGTTCCCTCTTCAGCAATAAATCCACAACCGGGCAATAATTCCTTTAAGCCCTCAACAATCATTTGCTCCGAGGCTTTATCAACCTGCGTAACAAAATCGTTACTGCCTTTTACTTCTATATCAATTGAAGAGTTTTCACGCTCATTCTTAATGAAAGCTCCTGTATTCTTTGCCAGCTGACAAACCTGATGACACAACGACTTATAATCCATACGATCTAAATTAGTTCTCCAACCATGTTCAATGTACCCAAGGACAAATGCTTTAACCTGACTGCCTGAATAGTATTGCTCAAATGCTTTTTAAAAGGCACCTCAACCTTGATATAGTTCTGTGTAAAACCATTGATCATTCCGTCATGCTCAGCACCTTCGAACAAAACTGTATTCTCATTGCCAATATATTGCTTATAAAAGTGTCGCGTTTTCTTTTCCGATAATTCATGAAGAATTTTACTTCTCTCTTTACGAAGCGGAACGGGCACCACTTCATCAATCTTTAATGCCTGTGTATTTGGCCGCTCAGAGTATGTAAACACATGCAATTGTGAGATATCCAGGTCCGATAAAAACTGATGAGTCGTATTAAAATCATCATCAGATTCACCCCTGACACCAACAATGACATCAACCCCGATAAATGCTTCAGGGATTAATTCTTTTATGCGCTCAATCTTAGAACGGAAAAGACTGGTATCGTATTTACGTTTCATCAGTTTCAACACTTTGTCAGACCCTGACTGTAAAGGAATATGAAAATGAGGCATAAACTTTTTCGACCTGGCGACAAACTCAATAATCTCATCTGTCAATAGGTTAGGCTCAATGGATGAGATCCTGAATCTTTCAACGCCGTCTACTTTTTCAAGTGCCTGTAACAGCTCATAAAATGATTCACCCGTCTCCTTTCCAAAGTCGCCGATATTAACACCGGTCAGAATAATTTCTTTGGCGCCCCCACTGGCCGCTTTTTTTGCCTGCTCAATGGTATTGGCAATAGTATCGCTTCGGCTTCTGCCCCGGGCAAAAGGAATGGTACAGTAGCTACAAAAATAGTCGCAGCCATCCTGCACTTTCAAGAAACAGCGGGTCCGGTCACCAAATGAATAGGATGGTTTAAATTCCTTATTTTTACCAATCTGCCCCGCATGAATTTCTGCCTTATCACTTTTCTTATAATCCTCCATATATTGAAGGATATCAAACTTCTCGTTTGAACCCAGTACCAGATCTACTCCTTCAATATTTGAAACAGCATCAGGCTTCAATTGAGCAAAGCAACCGGTTACCACAATAAAAGCATCAGGATTTTGTTTGATGGCCTTACGGATAACCTGCTTGCATTTTTTATCGGCCAGCTCAGTTACTGAACAGGTATTAAACATATACACATCAGCCGGTTCAGAAATATCTACCTTCTCAAACCCCGCCTCTACCATTGTGCGTGCCACCGTTGATGTCTCACTAAAATTAAGCTTGCATCCAAAGGTGTGAAACGCCACTTTCTTATTTTCAAAAACCGAACTATCAATCATCGTTGTAATAAAAAATGAGAGTGCAAAGGTAAAAAAAAGCTACCAGCTGAAAGACATCAGCCAATAGCTATTGAAATTTAAATGATATGGTATTAGCTAAATTGCCAATCCAATGTCTTTACTAAAGCAGATCAGAAGCCAGTTCTGCCAGGTAACTTCGTTCACCTTTTACAAGGTTAACATGTGCGAAGATCTCCTGCCCCTTCATCTTATCAGTAAGATAAGCCAGGCCATTTGATTGCATATCCAGGTATGGTGAATCAATTTGCTGAACGTCGCCGGTGAATATCATTTTAGTTCCTTCCCCGGCCCTAGTTATAATCGTTTTCACTTCATGAGGAGTAAGGTTTTGAGCCTCATCAACAATAAAAAAAGCATCAGACAAACTTCTTCCTCTGATATAGGCAAGAGGTGTAATGATCAATTGCTCATTCTTAAGCATCTCATCCAGATTATTTACCTCTTTACTTGTTGCTTTAAACCGGCTTTTGATCACTCCAAGATTATCAAACAGAGGCTGCATGTAGGGCCCTATCTTTTCATTAATATCACCTGGCAAAAAGCCAAGGTCGCGATTTGCAAGCGGAACAATTGGTCTGGCTAACAATATTTGACTGTATTGCCTGTGCTGTTGTAAGGCTGCAGCCAGGGCCAACAGTGTTTTACCTGTACCAGCTTTACCCGATAATGACACCAGCTTAATATCGGGATTGAGAAGAGCATTCAATGAAAATGTTTGTTCTGCGTTACGCGGATCAATACCATAAGCTCCATGTTTTTCAACCCTGCGTATCAAACCCGAATAGGCATCATTGTGAGCCAGCACAGATTGATTACCATTACGCAAAACAAAATATTGATTAGCCGGTAAATCCTTTATTGGAAACTCATCTACCGGAATTCCCTGATGTTGATATAAGGATTCTATCAGTGCCTTATCAAAATCTTCATGGATCTCTACCCCTTTATCCAGGATATCAATATCCTTAACCTTATCGTTTTCATAATCTTCAGATGCTAAACCTAAAGATTTGGCCTTAAGCCGTAAATTAATATCCTTTGTGATGAGCACGGTTTGCCGACGTGGAAACTGACCTTTAACGTGGAGCGATACAGCCAATATCCGATGGTCAGAGGTATTTTCACTAAACGATTCTTTCATTACTTCGGGGGTGGGCTTACCGGTTGCCACAAATAATTTCCCTTTTTTCGCCCCCAATGGTATCCCTTCCTTAAAGGCCTTTTCACCGGCCATTTTATCCATTTCACGAGCAAATTCCCGTGCCTGAAAATTAATTAAGTCATTCCCTTTTTTAAATCTATCGAGTTCTTCAAGCACAACTATTGGAATTATCACATCGTTTTCCTCAAAGTTGTATATACATTTGTGGTCGTGTAAAAGAACATTTGTGTCAAGAATAAATATTTTCTTCGCCATATAGAGAGGTTTTGTTTCTCTTAAAGATAAAGAAAAAATAGCCTCACAAATCAGATTATGGTATAATTTTGCGTTATGGATTACAAAGAAACTCTTGATTTTTTATTCGCTCAGTTACCCATGTATCAACGGGTAGGAAAAGCGGCATATAAGGCTGACTTAGCAACCACCTTAGAACTAGACAGATATTTCAATCATCCGCATAAAGCTTATAAAATCGTTCACATAGCAGGTACCAACGGCAAAGGTTCAGTATCACATTGTGTTGCCTCAGTATTGCAGGAAGCAGGCTTGAAAGTAGGACTTTACACCTCTCCTCACCTCATAGACTTCAGAGAGCGCATTCGAATTAATGGTGAGATGATTACCGAACAGGCCGTTATTGATTTTGTGGCTAATCACAATGGTATAATTAAGTCATTGCAGCCTTCATTTTTTGAAATGTCGGTGGCCATGGCATTTGACTACTTTAAGCAAGAAGCTGTTGATGTTGCCGTGGTCGAAGTAGGTATGGGCGGACGACTGGATTCCACAAACATTACCACGCCTGAAGTATCCGCTATTACAAACATTGGCTTGGATCACACTGCATTTTTGGGAACTAATCTGGAACAAATTGCAGGAGAGAAAGGCGGTATCATTAAGAAAAATATTCCTGTTGTCATTGGCCAGACACATGAAAAAACAGCTCCTGTATTTAAGGCATTGGCAAGAGAACGTGATTCTGATATAATTTTTGCTGACAAAGAACTGACATTATCAACAGCAACCTTATCGATTGATGAAAAGCAGATCTTTCAGATCAGAAAAGGTGACGACCTCGTTTATCCTGATTTAAAACTTGATTTACTTGGTAGTTACCAGCAAAAAAATGTTTTAACAGCCCTGACAATTATTGAGCAGCTTCAGAAGAAAGAATTTAATATATCAACAGAAAATATTTATGCAGGCCTGTCGAATGTTGTTGATAACACAGGCCTGATCGGGCGTTGGCAGCACATAGGCTATAACCCTCGTATCATATGTGACACCGGGCATAACCTTGATGGTATGGAAATGCTGGTAGAACAAATCAAAAATACACCGCATAACAAATTGCATATAGTGCTAGGTATGGTTAATGACAAAGACCATGCTGCAGTGTTGAATATACTGCCTAAGCAGGCTCACTATTATTTTACCAAAGCATCAATACCGCGAAGCTTAAATGAAGAAGAGCTAAAGAAGATGGCCACTAACTGCAATTTAATCGGCGAATCATACCCCGATGTGCATACAGCATTAACAACAGCAAAAAAAAATGCAGATGTCAATGACCTGATTTTCATAGGAGGGAGCACTTTTATTGTAGCTGACGTATTAGAAAAGTATTAATTAAATTTGGAGGAAAAGAAAAAGAGCTATACATTTGCATCGCTTTTCGAAAGAGACAAGCACGCAAGGGCGATTAGCTCAGTTGGTTTAGAGCACTTGGTTTACACCCAAGGGGTCGGGGGTTCGACTCCCTCATCGCCCACCCAAAATGATTAAACGAAATCATTGATGTAATTTAGTGAAATTACCTGAAAATATTCAGGGCGATTAGCTCAGTTGGTTTAGAGCACTTGGTTTACACCCAAGGGGTCGGGGGTTCGACTCCCTCATCGCCCACCAAAATTTACACTATATATATTTCAGGGCGATTAGCTCAGTTGGTTTAGAGCACTTGGTTTACACCCAAGGGGTCGGGGGTTCGACTCCCTCATCGCCCACTTGAAAAGGAGAAGCAATAATTGCTTCTCCTTTTTTTGTATATCCTCTCCGAAACAAAATATGTGTTTTTTTCACATCCTGTACTCACCACCCAAAAACAAATACGATGGGTATCTCCATTAGCTAAGACTTCAGGAATGTATTCGATGTTTGAATATGGGAGAAAATTGCCGTGTGAGATTGTAAAACTTTATCAAAAATACTGGTGGGAGCCTTCATTGGACGACTATTTGTATATGATCCTTGATCAATCGTATAATAGTCCTTGTTTCTTCAACTTTCATTGAACGAACATTGAACGAACATTGAACGAACATTGAACGAACATTGAACAAACATCGAACGAACATCGAACGAACTATGAGTAAATCCTATTCAAATGGATTCTCCTCGAAGGCATTTTCACTAAATAGTTCCTTTTGGGGTGCAGCAGTCATACCTGGTGGTCCAACAGGATCCCAAATTTCGGAAGAAAGAAGCAGGCACACTTCTTTATCTAAACTGTATTGCTCAATACCTGGTTTAGTATACGTCTTCTTCGACACCCCGATTAGTTAGTTTCATTTCAAAACAGCGCGCATACTTGTCCCCACAAGCACCATGCAGCATCCGTTTAATAATACATTATCCCAAACCTTAATACATGACTATTGGAAAATAGTTACAAAAGTCAGGAATATATCCATATTTATTAGTTGCAAGCACACAATATATTATGCAATTCATCTACCTAAGTCTTCTTCTTTCATTACTTTTGCAAAAAAATGTATAATCATGTCAGACGATAAGAAAATAATATTCAGCATGGTTGGGGTAAGCAAGACCTTTCCCCCACAAAAAAAAGTGCTAAACAATATCTATCTGTCGTTCTTCTATGGTGCCAAGATCGGTATTATTGGTTTGAACGGATCAGGTAAGTCAACACTACTAAAAATTATTGCGGGTGTTGAAAAGAACTACCAGGGCGATGTGGTATTCTCGCCAGGTTACTCAGTGGGTTACCTTGAGCAGGAGCCTCAACTGGATGAAAGCAAAACAGTACGCCAGGTGGTAGAAGAAGGCGTGCAGGAGGTTGTTGATACGCTTAAAGCCTATGAAGCATGCAATGAAAAGTTTGCCGATCCAGAAGTTCTTGAAGACCCGGATAAGATGCAGGCCGTGATGGATGAGCAGGCCAAGCTGCAGGAGCTGATTGACCAGCACGATGCCTGGAACCTCGACACCAAACTTAATCGTGCCATGGATGCCCTTCGCTGTCCGCCTGAAGACCAGCCTATCAATGTACTTTCAGGTGGTGAGCGCCGACGTGTGGCATTGTGCCGCCTGTTATTACAAGAGCCGGATATTTTACTACTTGATGAGCCAACCAACCACCTTGATGCCGAATCGGTACAGTGGCTGGAGCAGCACTTGCAGCAGTACAAAGGAACTGTAATAGGTATTACCCACGACCGCTACTTCCTTGATAATGTTGCGGGCTGGATTCTCGAATTGGATCGTGGCGAAGGTATTCCTTGGGAAGGTAACTATTCATCGTGGTTAGATCAGAAAACCAAGCGCATGGCCAGTGAAGAAAAGCAGGCTTCGAAACGTCGTAAAACACTGGAAAGAGAGTTGGAATGGGTGCGTATGGCCCCTAAGGCTCGTCACGCTAAAAACAAAGCACGTTTGAATGCCTACGACAGCTTGATGAAGGAGGATGTAAAAGAGAAAGAAGAAAAACTTGAGATATTCATCCCTAACGGTCCGCGTTTGGGCGATAAGGTTATAGAAGCTCATGGTGTTTCCAAAGCATTTGATGAAAAACTGCTATTTGAAAACCTTGAGTTTATGCTGCCTAAAAATGGTATTGTTGGTGTTATTGGACCTAATGGTGCCGGTAAAACAACTTTGTTCCGCCTCATCATGGGAATGGAAAAGGCCGATGCTGGAACCTTCGAAGTGGGTGAAACGGTTAAGGTATCATACGTTGACCAGTCGCACGATGATATTATCCCTGGTAAAACAGTATACGAAGTGGTATCGCAAGGTGATGAATTACTTCGTATGGGTAACAAAGAAGTTAATGCCCGTGCCTACTTATCGCGATTCAACTTTGCAGGTAATGATCAGCAGAAAAAATGCGAAGTACTTTCAGGTGGTGAGCGAAACAGACTGCACCTGGCGATGGCTTTAAAGGAAGAAGGTAACGTGTTGCTGCTCGATGAGCCTACCAACGACATTGACGTTAATACACTTCGTGCACTGGAAGAAGGTTTGGAAGATTTTGCAGGTTGTGCAGTTGTGATATCTCACGACCGTTGGTTCCTTGATCGTGTTGCTACACACATCCTGGCATTTGAGGGCGAATCAAAAGTTTATTTCTTCGAAGGCTCATACTCTGAGTACGAAGAAAATAAAAAGCGACGCCTGGGTGATACAACACCACAGCGTATTCGCTATAAAAAGCTTATTAAATAACAACCTGATTCTGACATTATATTATGACCTCAGGTTAATACTACTGCATTGAGGGAGCTGGCATTAAAACAGCTTCCTCTTTTTTTATTTCTTTAAGAGGCTTGTGGATATAATACATCGGCATAACACCCTTTCCTTTCACTTTACGCGGAACACGGGTAACGAGTTTATAAGCCTGCGACAATGGCTTACTCAGACTTTCAGAAACATTTATCTGCATTGGTTCACACATGGCCTGAAAACGCGATGCCATATTAACCGTCTCTCCAAAAATATCAAAGTTAAGGTTGCTCGGACTAACCGAACTACCAATGATATCACCATTGTATAAGCCAATCTTAACTTCCCACTTGGTTTCACTGTTTTTATTTCGCTCAATAATGTACTCACGTATTTTAACAGCGGCAGAGGCCGCTTCTATTTCAATATTTCCGGGAGTATAGAACATTCCACAGACAGCAATATATGCATCCCCCACGGTTTTAATACGTGTACAAAAATGCTTGTCAATCACATCATCAAAGCCATTGAATAACTCATTTAATTCACGCAGCAACACACCTGGCGACATCTTTCCTGTTTTGGGTGTAAAGTCAACCATATCGACAAAAATAGCCACACAGTCCTTATAGCGTTTAGGCGGAATTGACCCGTATTCTTTTATCTGCAGTAAAATTGGCAGCGGAAGAATTGACTTTAGTATACGCTCATTTTTCAAATTGGCCAATGTCAATTGATTGGCATGATCTTTAAGCGACTTGTAATTGGCATAGTTGGTAAGTACTGCATTTGACCGGGCCTGCAACTCTTCCGAATTAACAGGTTTAGGTATAAAATCGGCGACACCTGCCGTAAAGGCTTCCTTGATCTTGTCGGTAAATGACACACCCGACATTAGAATAACAGGCAACTCACTGGTCAGCTCATTCTTTTTAAGCGTCCTAAGAACTTCTAATCCGTTCATTCCAGGCATTTCCCAATCCAATATGATCAAATCAGGCTGGTGGCGAACAGCTTGCCTGCATGCTTCCTCTCCATCGCTGGCGGTAACGATAGAGCGGAAAGGTTCATTATTGCTGATGATTGTTGATATTAACTTCAGATCTAATTCTGAATCATCAACGATTAAAATTTTAGTCCCCATTTCTTCTCAACTATGGCTTATAAAACTGTGTACGAATACATTTTAAAAAGTTAACGCGCTAGTGACTAATGAAGTGATAAAGTTGACAAACTGTTGTATTTTTATAACCAACGATAATATAGTTTTACATATCATGATTATAGATAAGAATCTGCTAAGCAATTTATCCGATAAAGCGGCTAATTCAGTACGAAAAAGGGCTAATTATAATTTTCACAAAAGTGCTGATGATTTACTGCACCGAATGCTCAACATGCTTCAGCCATTCAGTTATGTTCAGCCACACAAGCATGAACATCCGGCTAAACGAGAAGCCTTTATCATACTAAAAGGCCGCTTGCTTGTTGTTTTATTTAATGATGATGGTTCCATTAAGCAATCAGCCGTACTCAACAGGGATAATGATGTATTTGGTATCGAAATAGCACCCGGATGCTACCATACAATAGTGGCATTGGAAAATAATACATGTGTTTACGAAGTAAAGGATGGTCCTTATGATATGGCCACTGACAAGCAGTTTGCACCCTGGGCACCGGCCGAAAACGATCCGGAAGCTGAAAACTACCTGAAAACATTATTATCACACCCTGGCTTAAAAGAAAGGATTTAAGTTGTGGCTGAATGGCAGTCACAAGTATTTAAATCACTCGCTACATAGCTCTAGGGGCAGTAAGTTCGCACATTTGAATCCTTGAACTTCTGCTCCATGCACTCATTTATCAAATGCGTATTCGCGAATAAAAAACAATAGGCTGTAAAGAAGAATTGCCCTCCCAAGGGAAAGTGGGAGAGCAATGTAAGAATGTATGAATCGGGAAACCATAAAGGATTAACTTATTGCAAAAGTATGGGCATTTAATAGCAATGTAAAAAAAAGCATTGGTAGGATTGTGGTACATATCTACATTTTACCTTAAATTTACATTAACCAACGTAAAGACCCATGAAGTATCAAAACACCTCTATAGCCAATGTAAAGACCGGCGAAGCTATTGTAGTAGCAGAGTTAAATGGTCAGATTTTATCAGGCAATAAAGAAGCCATTGAACTATATAACTACCCATCACTCAAAGCCTTTAAAGAGAAAAGCCTTAAAGATCTGATGCCCGAGGATTTTGCCGCACTGTATCCTGAAGAAATGACTCCCGAACATATTAATTTTGATGGCTATTACACACATGTTTGCAAAAAAAATAATGGTGAACTTTTTGCCTGTAAATTACATACTCATTATCAAAACTTTCAAGGCAAGAAACTATTGATCGGGCATGTACAGGAGATACATGAGCATGTAGATATTGAAAAAATCAGGTTAGAACAGATCATAATAGTTCTGGAACGGGAGTTAAAAGCTGAGCGCGCTAAAAACTTCAACAACAACTACATCCAAATCATTAAACAATTCAGCAGATGTTACCCAATGCTCAGCAATAACGATCTTAAGGTCTGTTATTATCTAACGTTGAACTATAACAGCAAGCAAATTTCACAACAGCTCAATATTACGACTGATGGTGTATACGCCGCTCGAAAACGCATTAGAAAGAAGCTAAAACTGCGACCCGATCAGGATTTGGTAAAGTTTTTATCCAATTGTGTCAGGTCTTGTTAGCATACCTGAAGAAGGACCTGGGGTCTGTAGAAAATCCGTGTAACTTAAAAGATACGATTTATAAGCCCGATGACTATCGTGGCTTCCCATTACTCATATGAGCAATGGGAAGTGCCGCACCGCAGGTGCAGGGATGTGGATTTATCATGTTCTGATAGTGATTTACATGTTCAAATAAAAAACCAGTCCTGATAATCCCTTACTGTTTTTTTAACATCGTTTATTTAGCCGGTTCCCAAAAGCAACGTTTGGGCGAAACAATCTTTGCATCAGCCTTTAATTCTTTCATAGCTTTTTCAACATCTTTCTTTTCAAGTCCGCTGGCTTCAGCAATTTCACCAGTTCGCATGGGCTTTCCTGCCTTACTCATTGCTTCAAGCACGGTTACTGCATTTGACATATCTGTTTGTTTTAAAGTTATAATTGTACATTCATCACTATTGACAAAACAAATGCACTATTGTTTTAACAAAATCGATGTACCAACCCATTTAGTTTAGTTCTTAATAAGCTGAAGACGAAATTTACGATCGAATTCCGGATGATTGTATGTCTCCCCCATTCATCTCCACTCTCCCCGGTCTTTCGTTTACGGCCCTCTGTCTTCGGTCTTTTTTAGTATCTTTGTGCCTGTTTAAATTACGAATAGCAAAACACGAATAAGATATGGCTCAAAAACCAAGCATTCCAAAGGGAACCAGGGACTTTTCACCGGTTGAAATGGTGAAACGCAATTATATTTTCGATACGGTAAAATCGGTGTTTCAGAAGTATGGCTACCTGCCTATTGAAACGCCGGCTATGGAAAACCTGAGCACCCTGCTTGGCAAATATGGTGAAGAAGGCGATAAGCTATTATTTAAGATTCTTAACTCGGGTGATTACCTGAAAAAAGCTGACGAAGGCTTATTGGCAGAGAAAGCATCAAATAAAGTAATGTCGCAAATAAGTGAAAAAGGTTTACGCTATGACTTAACAGTTCCATTTGCACGCTTTGTGGTGCAACACCAAAATGAAATAAGCTTTCCGTTCAAGCGTTATCAGATTCAGCCTGTATGGCGTGCCGACCGTCCTCAGAAAGGTCGTTACCGTGAGTTTTTCCAGTGCGATGTTGATGTTGTGGGTAGCAACTCTCTTTTGAATGAAGTGGAGCTGATTCAGATCGTTGACGAAGTATACCGTTTACTGAATATTAACGTGGTCTTATTGCTAAACAACCGCAAAGTTTTATCAGGTATTGCTGAGATCATTGATGCCTCAGATAAAATCGTCGACATTACCGTCGCCATTGATAAGCTTGATAAAATTGGCCTGGATAAAGTTAATGAGGAACTGGCTTCAAAAGGCCTATCGCAGGAAGCAATCGACACCATTCAGCCTATAATAATGCTTAGCGGTTCAAACCGCGATAAAATAGCTAAGCTACGCGAAGTGCTGGCAACATCTGAGGTCGGATTGAAAGGTGTGGATGAATTGGAGGTGGTACTGAACTACCTTGATACGCTCAACCTCGACCTGGAGGTTGAACTGGACCTGACATTGGCTCGTGGATTAAACTACTATACAGGTGCCATATTCGAGGTAAAAGCCAAAGACGTTAAAATTGGCAGTATAACAGGTGGTGGACGCTATGATGACCTGACAGGCATATTCGGTTTGAAAGATGTGTCGGGTGTAGGCATTTCATTTGGTGCAGATCGTATTTACGATGTAATGAATCAGCTGGAGTTATTCCCCAAGGCAGATGGAGCTAAAACACGCGCTATGTTTGTTAATTTTGGCGGAGAAGATGAGTTATATGCACTGCGTATTCTTAAAGAAGTGCGTAACGCGGGCATCAATGCCGAGTTATTTCCAGACTCGGTGAAGATGAAAAAACAGATGAACTATGCCAATAAAAAAGAAATTCCTTTTGTATTGTTAGCCGGTGAAGAAGAGCGCAATGCCAATGTTGTAACCGTTAAGAACATGGAAAGTGGTGAACAAAGTAAAGTAAGTGTTGAGGAATTGATTAAAGTCATCAGCATTTAATAAAGAAATTATCTATGTTTGCGGTGTAAGCATCAAATTGCTTACACCGCTTTTTTATGGGCAGAATTCTAAAAAACAGATCACATCTTTTTATCTCCTTCGGTGGAGATATTCGCTGTCCCTGAAGGTCGCAGGCCTTTTTGTTATGACGCACTAACAAAGCTTTTCCAATACGCAGATTGGTAATTGCGACATGTTGGTCATTGGCATTAATCGACTATTCACGTCAATTAACTGCTTCAATCATAACAAACAACTAACACATCCCAATCTATCAACTTATTGTAATAATCGTGCCTCGTATTAATGAAAGTGGCACCAGTTTTAAAACCTGCATAGCGCCAATGCCCGGCATAATCAGCACATAGCACCAGTCGCCTTGCACTAATTTAAAATACCATGCAAAAGATATTTGAAATTTCACCGGCACCTCTATCATATGAAATTATTGAAACCATCCTTACAGAAGGTTATCAGCTTAAATTATCTGACGAGTCAATTGCACGCATTGAGCATTGTAAAAAATATCTCGACAATAAAGTAGCTAATAACGACGGCCCTGTTTATGGTATCAATACCGGTTTTGGTTCTTTGTGTAACATCTCTATTTCAACTGATGATTTAAGTAAGCTGCAGGAGAACCTGGTTAAAAGTCATGCCTGTGGTGTTGGACGCGAAGTGCCACGCGACGTAGTTAAGCTGATGTTGATGCTGAAAATACACGCTTTGAGTATTGGTAACTCAGGTGTTCAGGTACAGACAGTTCAGCGTTTATGCGATTTCTTTAACAATGGTGTTTACCCGATCGTATTCGAACAGGGTTCACTAGGCGCATCTGGAGACCTTGCTCCGCTGGCACACTTGTTTTTACCATTGATTGCTGAAGGTGAGGTACATTACAAAGGTGAATTGCGAAAGGCAGCTGATGTGCTTGCCGAAAACAACTGGGAGCCGATTAAACTGGGAGCCAAAGAGGGACTGGCATTATTAAATGGTACTCAGTTTATGAGTTCACATGCTGTTTATACCTTGTTAAAAGCATTCCGCCTCTCGAAATATGCCGATATTATTGCAGCTACATCCTTAGATGCTTTTGACGGTCGTATCGAGCCTTTCTTCCCACAGTTGCATGCCGTTCGTCCTCACCAGGGACAAATTGAAACAGCGCGTAACATCAAAGCCATACTGGAAGGAAGTGAATTAATTACCCGCGAAAAGAAACACGTTCAGGATCCATATTCATTCCGTTGTGTTCCACAGGTACATGGTGCCATCAAAGACGCCATTAACTATGTAGCCAATGTGGTATTGACTGAGATTAATTCAGTAACCGATAATCCAATGGTTTTCCCTGAGGACGATTTAATTGTATCGGGTGGAAACTTCCATGGTGAGCCTCTTGCTTTAGCTATGGATTTCCTTTCTATTGCCATGAGTGAGATAGGAAGTATTTCAGAGCGTCGTACCTACCGATTGATATCGGGTGAGCGTGGTTTACCGGAGTTCCTTGTAGCCAACCCGGGTCTAAACAGTGGATTTATGATCCCTCAGTATTCGGCAGCCTCAATTGTGAGTTTGAACAAGCAGATGGCAACACCATCATCGGTTGATAGTATTCCATCCTCAAACGAGCAGGAAGACCATGTGAGTATGGGTGGTAATGCAGCCACTAAAGCCTTGAAAATTGCCCAGAATGTAGAACGTGTATTGGCAATCGAGTTATTCAATGCATCACAGGCCATTGATTTCCGTCGTCCGGCTAAAACATCGCCTTTCCTTGAAGACTTCCTAACACAATACCGCAAGTACGTTGGCTTTGTGAAAGAAGACAAGATCATGTACAAAGAAATTGAAAAGAGTATCGACTTCCTTCAGAATGGCGAGTTTGGCGAGTTTGGCGAGTAACATATAAACATTAGGCCTTAAGGCACATCATAAGGAATTAAAAAGGATCGCATCTTCATTCGTGTTAATCGATAAAGATGCGATCTTTTTTATTTCATTAAGTTCTTAAGCATCTTAAAGAAGCTAAGGAAGTTATTAAAAAAACTACTACTTTTGCAGCTCAAAATAACAGAGTAACGAATTAAGACATAATATAATGGCATTACAGTGCGGAATCGTTGGCTTGCCCAACGTAGGAAAATCAACCTTATTTAATTGCTTATCAAACGCAAAAGCTCAATCGGCCAACTTCCCTTTTTGTACCATTGAGCCAAACGTAGGTGTGATAACAGTACCTGACGAAAGGTTGGTTAAACTGGAAGAATTGGTTAAACCACAACGCGTGGTACCAACAACAGTTGAGATTGTTGATATTGCAGGATTGGTTAAAGGAGCCAGTAAAGGAGAAGGTTTAGGAAATAAGTTCCTGGCTAATATCCGCGAAACAGATGCGATCATTCATGTATTACGTTGCTTTGACGATGATAACGTAACACACGTTGATGGTTCTGTTGATCCGGTGAGAGATAAGGAGATTATAGACCTTGAACTTCAATTTAAAGACCTGGAAACTGTAGAAGCGCGTCTTCAGAAGACAGAAAAAGCTGCCAAGTCTTCGAAAGATGTTGATGCTAAGAAACTGGTTGAAGTGCTTTATCGTTACAAAGAGGCTTTTGAAAACGGAAAATCAGCTCGTACTGTTGAATTAACCGAGCACGAGGAGAAAGTAACCAAAGATCTTTATTTACTGACAAACAAGCCTGTTATGTACGTTTGTAATGTTGATGAAGATGCTGTTATTGATGGTAACCAACATGTCGAAGCAGTGCGTCAAGCTGTAAAAGATGAGAATGCTGAAATATTAATGATCGCGGCTAAGACAGAATCTGAGATCGCTGAGTTGGAAACTTTTGAAGAGCGTCAGGAGTTTTTGGAAGATATGGGATTAAAAGAGTCAGGTGTTGCCAAACTGATCCGTTCGGCCTACAGCCTGCTTGAACTACAAACGTATTTTACTGCCGGTGAAAAAGAAGTTCGTGCCTGGACTTTCCACAAAGGTTTTTTTGCACCACAGGCTGCAGGTGTTATCCATACCGACTTTGAGAAAGGTTTTATCCGCGCTGAAGTTATTAAATACGCTACATTTGTTGAGCTTGGGTCAGAACAAGCGTGTAAGGAAGCCGGTAAAATGAATGTTGAAGGTAAAGAGTACGTTGTACAGGATGGTGATATCATGCACTTCCGTTTTAATGTATAATAAAGATATTAGATAATAATGCGTAAAGCTTCGCTTAGAGCAAGAAACACTTTATAGAAATATTAAAGCCCGGCTAACGTCGGGCTTTATTTTTATCAGTGCTTATGATTGGTACATGCAACTAATTCTGTAGGCGATGTATCGAGTTACAGCCTGAACCCCATTAACAGAATATCATCAACCTGCTCGTATTCTGACCCCATCCATTCTTCCATTTTCTGGTGTAAAATGGACTTCTGATCATCAATTGGTAACTTGTGTATATTCAGCAGCAAATGGCGGAAACGACGGTACTTAAACTTCTTGCCTTCAGCACCACCAAACTGATCGGCAAAACCATCAGAAAACATGTAAATAACATCATTGGGGTAAACATCTATTTCCTGTCGTGAATAGGTTAATTCATTGCCATCAGAATAGCCTATTGGGAAACGATCTCCTTTGTATGTAAATATCTCGTTGTCGCGGATAATATAGAGCGGATTCATAGCTCCTGCAAAGTGAAGAACGTTCTTTTCCTCGTCAATCATCACCAGGGCAATATCCATTCCGTCATCAACGCTTTTCTGGTTTAATCCACCATCTTGCCCGTTTTTTCTGAATGTAAGGGCCACCTCACGACTTAGCTTATTCAATATACTTGCCGGACATTGCTCACCCTGAATTTCAACAATATTCTTAAGCAGATCATATCCTATTATCGACATAAAGGCTCCCGGCACACCATGCCCAGTACAATCAACAGCAGCAATAAATACCTTTTTACCCGTGCGATAAGTCCAGTAAAAGTCACCACTAACAATGTCTTTAGGACGGTAATATACAAATGATTCGGGCATGATGCGTTTCACCATTTCTTCAGACGGAATCATTGCTTCCTGAATGCGTTTAGCGTAGCTAATACTATCCGTAAGGCTTTGGTGAACCCTCGATAAGGTTTCTTTCTGATCTTCTATTTTCTTTTTATCAATAGCCTTCTCATTAAGTGCTTTGTATGCTTTACGATAGTTACGGATACGATAATTAATAAGCGTCTGAATCAATAAAACAGCAAAAATAATGTAGAATGCATAGGCATATCCCGACATCCATAAAGGGGGTGTAACCGAAATTGTTAACTGTGCTTGTTCAGGACCTGGAACCCCATCACTATTGTAACCCTTCACCTTAAGCGTATACTCACCGGGAGACAGGTTGGAGAAATTGACAAAGTTCTGATAGGTAACATCGCGCCACTCTTCATCATGTCCTTCCAGCTTAACACGGTACGAGTTGGCAGCCGGATAAGTATACTCAAGGGCAGAAAACGAAACCTGAACCATGGTATTACGCTTATAAAGTACAGATATTTCTTCGTCAAATACACCTTCGTAACTATCTTTTTCTTTGCCTTTACGGTAAACTGTTACGCCAGTAATAATAACTTTTGGTTCATTCTGATTTGAGATAACATCTTGTGAGTTGATAATCGTTAAGCCTTTATCACCACCAAAGAATAATTCATTTTCACCGTATTTGCACGATGAACCGATATTGAAGTTATAATCAGGCACTCCATCATTTTTATTATAATGGAAAGGCTGGCCACCTGGTAAGATTGAAGAGATACCAATACCTGTACTTATCCAGATACGATGGTAATTATCTATTTCAACTGCATAGATCTTACCACTGATCAAATCATCGTATTTCCAGAAAGAAGCAGTTCTTGTGTTCTTTTCAAAATAGGACAAACCTGCATGCGTACCAATAACAATTTTTTCATGATCTTCGGCAAAAGCAGAAATAATATTATGACTTAACTGCTTTGGTTCACCTTCGACATTTCGAATACAGTCAAAGCTGCGGCTAACCACATTATACCTGTTAATACCATTATTGGTCCCAATCCATAACATTCCATCCGAGTCTTCAAACAGCACATTAATCTCATCATCACATAAGCCATTTTCGCTATCATTATCTGACCAGTAACTTGTTATTTTATAACCATCAAAACGATACAAGCCAAACTGGGTGGCAAACCATATATGTCCCAATTTATCTTCTATAATATCTTTAATCGTATTAGTCTTAAGCAAATACCTGAAATCACCGCTGTTGGTATAGTCAAATTCACTTATCCTGCTACGTCCGTTATACAATACAAACACACCTTCATTGGTACCAAACCAGACATTGCCTTTTGAATCTTTATAAATATCGTTAACAACCGGATCATCTTTTGAAACATAGGCCGGATAAATTGTAAAGTGCTTAAATTGCTTAGTGTCACGATTAATTCGATACACCCCTTTTTGAGTTGTACCTAACCAAAGATTATTACTTTCATCGACAAACACCGATTGAAAGTCAAAGCAATCAATTGGAAACTGAACATCATCCTTTGAAGATATGGAATAAAACTTAGAAGGCTTCCTGTTTATTTTAAACAATCCATCTTGCTTTGTTCCAACCCATAGAAGGCCACTGTTATCAACCAATATTGAGCTGATCTTTCTGAAAGGAGCTCTGAGGTGATTACTTACCTGATATTCTTCATAGGTTTCATAAGGAGGTCGGGCAACCATTAATCCCTTTGAAGTTGCCAGCCACACATAACCATCTTCGCCTGCCAACAAAGTATTTATTGGATCGTCATTAAAGCGGTTAGTTCTTTTGTAGACCGATTGTATTTGATTGTTATTCAGATCGTATCGCCATAACCCATTGGCTGAACCTGCTAATAACAGGCTATCATTAGCTTTTACCAGACTGCTTATTTCAACCTGATGCATATTATCAGGATGTATACGCTGAATGGTACTGCCTTTGGTCTCCATATACTGAATACCATCCTTAGAACCAAACCAAACCTTATTGTCTGCTGTAACCACAGGATAGGCATCACTGATTCCCTTCTTAAGAACAGAAGAATAATGATCAAATTTACTAAAGGACAAGTCCTTATGATTGATCCTGGCGACGGCATTGCGTGTTTTGATCCATACATAGTCACCATCGACCTGCATGCCATAAACACCATATTCACGCAAATCGCTGAATAATTTAGATTCTTTCCCCAGGTTTAGGAATTTACCACCTTTTTTCAACCAAATAGCTATCCCACTGTTACGGGTTCCAATCCAGATATTACCATCAGGAGTTTCAACAATAGACTGAACATAGTTACCTACAATAGTACTATCCTTTAACGGGTGATGACGAAAAACATTGAAATGATACCCGTCATACCTGTTTAAACCGTCTGATGTTCCAATCCATATATAACCTCTGCTATCCTGAAAAAGTGTGGTAATATGACTATTGGATAATCCATCGTTGATGGTAAATTGCTCTGTAGAGAATTGATTGCGCTGGGCATTAGCAACATTTAGCAGTATAAATGCAAGGGCTATCACCGACAAACCACGCGTTTGGGAATAGCTGAAAAATAGCCTTTTAAATATCCTTAGGATCAACACACTCATTGCTGATAAAAGTAATAAAAACCTATGACCTAATGCAAGTGAAGTAGAAGAAAGAAATGGTAATTTCTTGATTGAATCTGATTATTAACGCATTTAATTTCTTTTAGTAAAAAAAAGAGAGGCGCCAGCCTCTCTTCATACCTAACCTTTATAATTTACTTTATCTACAAACCACTGCAGATTTTGCGATTTGGGTCGTTCAATTGGCAATCCGTACAATCGGTCCCATACCAACTGAGTAAGCACTCCCAATGCCCTTGAAACACCAAATAATACTGTATATATCGGATATTCAGTTATACCAAAAGATGAAAGCAGTGATCCGCTAATGGCGTCAACATTTGGCCATGGATTCTTTACTTTACCAGTTGATGCCAAAATATCGGGCACTACCTTGTATATTTTACTTACAGTTTGTATCAATGGAGCATCAGGCGCATATTTTTTTGCAAATTCGAGCTGCACAGTAAATCTTGGGTCCGTCTTTCTTAAAACTGCATGACCGTATCCCGGAATTACCTGTCCTTTATCGAGAGTCATTTCAGCATAAGCCTTTATTTGTGCCTCACTGGGGTTTTCGTCTCCTATCTCACGTATCATTTTGTGAATCCAGTGCATCACATTCTGATTAGCCATACCATGCAAAGGACCGGCTAAGCCGTTCATACCTGCCGAAAAGCTATAATAAGGATTTGATAAGGCCGATCCAACCAAATGGGTGGCATGTGCTGATACATTTCCTCCTTCATGATCAGCATGAATCATCATATACAGGCGCATCAAACGATGTACTTCAACGGTATCGTGCCCCATCATATGCGCTAAATTTCCTGCCCAATCATGATTAGGGTCCAATTCTATGTACTCCTCATTATGGAATACGCGTCGGTAAATATAAGCTGCAATAACAGGCAGTCGTGAAATCAGATCCATAACCCCTTCATAAGTTGGATCCCAGTAATCCTTTTTATCCATTCCGGTCAGATATGCCTTCCTGAACTGTGACTCAGTAGACATAGCCAGAATAGCCGTGTTAAACTGAATCATCGGGTGTGCATCTTTGGGCAACGCGTTAATCACATCATATACATGCGGTGGTATTCCCTGTGCTCGCTGTGCCCATTGCTCACTTATATGATTAACATCTTCCTTGGTAGGTAATTCTCCTGTCAACATCAGGTAAAACAGTCCTTCTGGCAGGGGCTCTCCGTCAGGGTGAATTTTAGGCAATAATCCCTGTAATTCAGGAATTGAATATCCGCGAAAGCGTATTCCCTCTTCCGGATCAAGCTTTGATGTACAGGTCAATAATGACACCATCCCCTTCATACCTGTCAGAACCTGTCCAAGTGTTACATCCTGTATTACATCATCACCATGCTTTTTAATTAGATCTTTTACCATTTCGGCCTTTGGACGGCCAATTTCAAGAATTTTTTGTTTGATATAATCCATATTGAGTGAGCTGATTGAATTAATAATATGCCTTGCGTGAGGTAAGGCATTTATTAGAACAGCTAATGAGCCTAATTGTTTTACAAACCATAAAGCACAAAAAAAGGCTGCCCTAAAAGGACAGCCTTTGTATATCAAATAGAAATAGATTATTTCTTCTGAACTTTAGCATAACCATATACTGCACGCTCTCCTAATTCCTCCTCAATGCGAAGTAACTGATTGTATTTCGCCATACGATCTGAACGGCTTAATGAACCGGTTTTGATCTGACCTGAGTTAGTAGCCACGGCAATATCAGCAATTGTAGCATCTTCAGTTTCACCTGAACGGTGAGAAGTTACTGAAGTATAACCTGCACGGTGAGCCATTTCAATAGCGTTCAATGTTTCAGTCAATGAACCGATCTGGTTTACTTTAATAAGGATAGAGTTAGCAGCTCCTAATTCAATACCTTTCTTCAGGTAATCAACGTTTGTAACGAATAAGTCATCACCTACTAACTGGCACTTATCACCGATAGCTGTATTTAAAGCTACCCATCCGTCCCAGTCGTTCTCATCCATACCATCTTCGATAGAATCGATTGGGTATTTAGCAACCAGTTCAGCTAAGTAAGCAGCCTGCTCTTGAGAGTTACGCTTAACTCCGTTTGGTTCGAAAATGCTGTAATCATATACACCATCTTTGAAGAACTCAGAAGAAGCACAGTCCATAGCAATTGAGATATCACCACCTTCTTCAACACGTCCTGGCTTGTAACCAGCGTTTTTGATAGCAGTTAAGATACAGTCAATAGCTTCTTCAGTACCACCTAACATAGGAGCGAAACCACCTTCATCACCTACAGCAGTAGAAAGGTTTTTACCTTTTAATACTTTAGCTAATGCGTGGAATACTTCAGCACCCATGCGTAAACCTTCTCGGAAAGACGCAGCACCTACAGGGCGAATCATGAATTCCTGGAAAGCGATAGTAGCATCAGAGTGAGAACCACCGTTGATGATGTTCATCATTGGTACAGGAAGAGTAACAGCGTTAGTACCACCAATGTAACGATACAATGGCATTCCTAAGTACTCGGCAGCAGCTTTAGCAGAAGCCAAAGAAACACCTAAGATAGCATTAGCACCTAATTTGCTCTTTGTTTTAGTTCCGTCAAGCTCCAACATTTTATTATCGATCGCAACTTGCTCAAGTACGCTCATTCCTACTAATTCAGGAGCGATTACTTCGTTTACGTTCTTAACAGCGCCTAACACACCTTTTCCTAAGTAACGGCCTTTATCACCATCACGTAACTCTAAAGCTTCGTGCTCACCTGTTGATGCACCTGATGGTACAGCAGCGCGACCAACGAAACCGCTTTCTAAAGTAACTTCAACTTCAATTGTAGGATTACCTCGTGAATCAAGGATCTCACGTGCATGAATGTTTGCAATTTGTCCCATAATAATTTTTGTTTATGTATTGATTGATAATCTTCCAAAAAAAAAGGATAATGCTATTTCATCATTATCCCCTTTTAAGCAATTTCACGAAAAAAAAGGAAAAACGAAAGTCTTTCCTTTTTAATCATTAATTTATTCTTTTGATTCAGCATCAGTAGATTCCGGAGCTTGCTCTTGAGTAGTTTCCTGAGCAGGAGCTTCAGCAACCGCATTGTCAGCAGTTGATTTTCTACGTCCACGTCGTGTTCTCTTACCAGCTGTAGAGGACTTCTTAGTTTCCAACATATTTTCGTTGTAGTCAACCAATTCGATTAAACACATTTCTGCGTTATCACCGATACGGTTACCTAACTTCAAAATACGAGTATATCCTCCTGGACGGTCAGCAACTTTACCAGCTACCTCTTCGAACAACTCTTTAACGGCGTGCTTATCTTTTAAGTATGAAAATACAGTTCTGTGAGCGTGCATTTTAGCTTCTACTGTATCTAAATCTTTTGTTTTAGTGATAAGAGGCTCAACATACATACGTAATGCTTTAGCCTTAGCCACCGTTGTTTTGATTCTTTTGTGAAGAATCAATGAGGAAGCCATGTTAGCTAACATCGCTTTGCGATGCGCGCTCTTACGACCTAAATGATTAAATTTCTTTCTATGTCTCATCGCTATTATTCCTTGTCTAATTTATACTTTGCGGTATCCATTCCGAAAGTAAGTCCCATATTGAGCAGAAGATCATCTAACTCAGTAAGTGACTTCTTACCGAAGTTACGGAACTTCAACAGGTCGTTACGGTTAAATGTTACAAGCTCACCAAGTGTTTCCACATCAGCTGCTTTTAAACAGTTAAGCGCACGTACTGATAAGTCCATATCAACCAGCTTAGTTTTAAGAAGCTGACGCATGTGTAATACTTCTTCATCAAACTCTTCGTTGCCAAATTTCTCGTCTGAGTCAAGAGTAATCTTTTCGTCAGAGAATAGCATAAAGTGATAAATCAATATTTTCGCTGCTTCTTTTAACGCATCTTTTGGATGGATTGAACCATCCGATTCAATTTCTAAAACTAACTTTTCGTAGTCAGTTTTTTGCTCTACACGATAGTTTTCAATCGCATACTTAACGTTGCGAATTGGAGTAAAGATTGAATCGATAGCAATTAAACCAAATTCAGCCTCTGCCGGTTTGTTTTCCTCTGAAGGAACGTAACCTCTTCCCTTCTCAATGGTCAATACCATCTGCAGATTTACTTCCGGGTTCATCTTAGCAATTACTAATTCCGGGTTCAATACTTCGAAACCAGTCATGAATTGATTAAGATCTCCAGCTGTAAACTCTTCTTTACCTGAAATACTTACAGTTACAGTTTCCTGCTCTGTATCTTCTACCAGATTTTTGAAGCGAACCTGCTTAAGATTAAGAACGATTTCAGTAACATCATTGATTACACCAGGAATGCTGGTAAACTCATGATCTACTCCCTCGATCTTGACAGTGGTGATTGCATATCCCTCTAAAGAGGACAACAATATTCTTCTTAAGGCATTTCCAACGGTAATACCATACCCTGGTTCAAGCGGACGAAATTCAAATTTGCCGAATTTTTCGTCGGCTTCCAGCATAATTACTTTATCTGGTTTTTGGAATGCTAATATTGCCATAAGAATTAATTATTTAGAATACAATTCAACGATCAACTGTTCTTTAATATTTTCAGGAATATCACTTCTTTCAGGTACATTCAAGAATTTACCTGCAAATGAATCTTGATCCCATTCTAACCAGGAATATTTATGCACACCTGTATTTGCCAAAGAGTTTGAAATAACTTCAAGCGATTTTGACTTTTCGCGTACACCAACAACCATATCAGATTTAACCTGGAATGATGCGATGTTTACGATTCCACCATCAACAGTGATGTGACGGTGAGATACAAGTTGTCTTGCAGCTGCTCTTGTTGGAGCAATTCCCATGCGATAAACAACATTATCTAAACGAGATTCTAGAAGACCAAGTAACACCTCACCTGTAATACCTTTGCTTCGAGAAGCTTTCTTAAACAGGTTACGGAACTGCTTTTCCAACACCCCGTAAGTGTACTTAGCTTTTTGCTTTTCTTTTAACTGTAGACCATATTCACTTGTTTTACGTCTACGGTTATTTCCGTGTTGTCCTGGAGGAAAATTTCTTCTTTCGAAATTTTTATCCGGACCATAAATCGCTTCACCGAATTTTCGGGCGATTCGTGTTTTTGGACCAATATATCTAGCCATTCTTCTAAATTTTTGACTTTAAATTTTTGATTTTAAATATTGAATATGGCAGCCGCTAGATTATAGAGAGGAGAAATAATCATATAACCAATTCTTATTCAAAATTTGCCATCAAAAACCTATGGTTAACAACTAGTCGAGTAATTAAACTCTTCTTCTTTTTGGAGGACGACATCCGTTGTGTGGTAGTGGAGTAACATCAACAATTTCTGTTACCTCGATACCAGCAGCATGGATAGAACGAATCGCAGACTCGCGACCATTACCCGGCCCTTTCACATAAACTTTTACCTTTCTCAGTCCTAAGTCGAATGCTACTTTTGAACAATCAGTAGCAGCCATCTGTGCAGCATAAGGTGTGTTCTTTTTAGAACCACGGAAACCCATTTTACCAGCACTAGACCAAGAAATCACCTGACCATTTTGATTGGCCAATGAGATGATAATGTTATTGAAAGACGAATGGATATTAGCCTGTCCAACAGCCTCCACCTTAACAACTCTCTTCTTTTGAGATCCTGACTTCTTTGCCATATCTTACTTATTATTTAGTGGCTTTCTTTTTGTTTGCAACAGTCTTCTTCTTACCCTTACGTGTACGGGCGTTGTTCTTAGTCGATTGACCACGTAATGGTAAACCGATACGGTGACGAATACCACGGTAACATCCAATATCCATCAAACGCTTGATGTTCAATTGAACTTCTGAACGTAATTCACCTTCAATTTTGTAATTGTCAGCAATCGTTTCACGTACAGCTTTAATCTGTGCGTCGGTCCAGTCTGATACTTTGATATTAGCGTCAACGCCAACATTCTGAAGAATCTCTTGTGCTCTACTTCTTCCTATTCCGAAGATATAAGTCAAAGCAATTTCACCTCTTTTATTTGAGGGTATATCAACTCCAGCAATCCTTGCCATAATCTTATAATTTATCCTTGACGTTGTTTAAACTTTGGATTCTTTTTATTAATCACATACAAGCGCCCTTTGCGTTTTACGATCTTGCAATCGGCACTTCTTTTCTTTACAGATGCTCTAACCTTCATGATCAGTCACTTTATTATTTGTATCTATAGGAAATTCTTCCTTTTGTCAAATCATACGGAGACATCTCTACTTTTACTTTATCACCAGGTAAAATTTTGATGTAATGCATACGCATTTTACCTGAGATATGAGCCGTAATGATGTGACCGTTTTCCAATTCCACTCTAAACATGGCATTGGATAAGGCTTCAATGATTGTTCCGTCTTGTTCTATAGAGGCTTGTTTCGCCATAATTTCTATAACTTTTTATTTTTCAGACTGCAAATGTAATACTTCTTCTACAAATTTAAAACTAGAAAGTATATCAGCTTTACCTTTTCTTACTGCTACAGTATGTTCATAATGAGCAGATACCTTCTTATCGATCGTTCGAATCGTCCATCCATCGTCCTCCTGAACAATCTGGCGCTTGCCTAAATTGATCATTGGTTCGATGGCGATAACCATTCCGGATTTTAATTTGGTACCATTACCCTTGCGGCCATAATTGGCTACTTCAGGTGCTTCATGCAGATTTTTACCTATGCCGTGACCTACCATTTCACGAACAACACTATAACCGCGTTCTTCAGTATAAGTCTGAATGGCATGACCTACATCTCCTAAACGATTATTTTCAATTGCCTGTTCAATACCTTTATACAAGGATTCTTTGGTGGCATCCAACAATGCTTTAATTTCGGGTGAAACTTCACCAATAGGGAAAGTATACGCCGAATCGCCATAGAATTCATTCAATAAGACACCACAGTCAACCGAAACAATATCACCTTCATTCAAAGGTGTATCATTAGGAATACCATGAACAACATGTTCGTTAACAGATGTACATAAAGTATTAGGAAAACCCTGATAATTTAAAAAGCCAGGAGTACCTCCATTATCTCTAATGAAGGTCTCGGCTATTTTATCCAGCTCTAACGTAGAAACTCCAGGCTTAATAGCCTTGGCAACTTCACCAAGCGTTTTTGCAACCAATTGGTTACTTAAACGCATCAACTCTATTTCTTCGTCAGTCTTTAAATAAATCATGTCAATGATCGTTCCTTAATTATAACACAGCGGCTCCACCGCCACTTCTACCCATTATTCTTCCAGACTTAGTTAAGCCGTCATAGTGACGCATTAACAAGTGACTTTCGATTTGCTGTAAAGTATCCAATACTACACCAACCAAAATCAATAGTGATGTACCACCGTAAAACTGAGCAAATCCCTGGTCAACACCGGCCATCATAGCAAAAGCAGGCAAAATTGCTACTAATGCAAGAAATACAGAACCCGGTAAAGTAATCTTAGACATAACTGAATCTAAGAATTCAACCGTTTTCTTACCTGGTTTAACACCCGGAATAAATCCGCCATTACGCTTCATATCCTCAGCCATTTGCGTTGGATTAATTGTAATAGCAGTATAAAAATAGGTAAATGCAATAATCATTAAGGCGAATATTACGTTGTACCAAACACCCGTAAAGTTAGCAAATATAGATGCAAAGCCAGTTGCTGTTTCGTTATCAACGAATCCTGCAAATGTTACAGGAATAAACATGATAGCCTGAGCAAAGATAATAGGCATTACACCAGCTGCATTAACTTTTAATGGGATGTATTGACGTACACCTCCGTATTGTTTGTTACCTACAATTCGCTTTGCATACTGTACAGGAATACGACGAGTACCCTGAACCAAAGCAATTGTTCCGGCAAATACGAAGAACAACACAACAAACTCAATTAGCAACATAACCAAACCACCGCTTCCACTAGCAGCTTCCATTCTTGATATAAACTCGGCGAACAACGATTGTGGTAAGCGAGCAATAATACCAATCATGATGATTAGTGAGATACCATTTCCAATACCTTTATCGGTAATACGCTCACCTAACCACATCACGAACATAGTTCCGGCAGTTAAGATGATTGTACTGGTAACAGTAAATGACCAACCTGTAGCTACAAAAGCCGCGTCTGGCAACTGATTAAAAAGGTTTGTTAAGTAACCTGGTGCTTGTACTATCAAAATCAATACAGTCAGATAACGGGTTATCTGATTGATCTTTCTACGTCCACTTTCACCTTCCCTTTGAAGACGTTGAAAGTAAGGTACAGCAATACCCATCAGCTGAATTACGATGGATGCTGAGATGTAAGGCATGATACCCAATGCAAAGATAGACGCGTTAGAGAACGCACCTCCTGAGAACATATCGAGCAGGCCTAATACACCGTCCCTTGTTTGACTTTTTAGCGCACTAAGTTGCGTAGGATCAATACCAGGAAGTACTACAAATGAACCAAGTCTGTATATTAACAATAGTCCAATTGTTGTTGTAATTCTGGATTTAAGATCCTCAATTTTCCAGATGTTGCGGATGGTTTCGAATAGTTTCATTCAATTACAATTTTACTACGGTTCCTTCAGCTGCTTCAATAGCCTTAGTTGCTGATTCAGAGAATGCATGAGCTTTAACTTCTAATTTAGCTTTTAACTCACCATTACCTAAGATCTTCACCAAGTCATTTTTGCTAACTAAACCGGCTTGTCTTAAAACTTCAGGATCAATAACAGTAACCTCTTTCTTTTCAGCAATAGCCTGTAACATTTCAATGTTTACAGCCTTATACTCAACACGGTTAATGTTTTTGAATCCGAATTTAGGAACACGTCGCTGCAAAGGCATTTGTCCGCCCTCAAAACCAAACTTACGTGAGTAACCAGAACGTGACTTGGCACCTTTATGTCCACGGGTAGATGTTCCACCGCGACCAGAACCTTGTCCACGACCGATACGCTTTGAGGTCTTTACTGAACCCTTTGCAGGTCTTAAGTTATTTAAATTCATATTAATTTCCTCTAATTCGTTCGACCAAATTATCTTTCTACTGTCACTAAGTGCAGTACTTTTTGAACCATTCCTTCAATTTGAGGTGTGGCTTCATGTTCAACGGTTTGCTGAAGTTTCTTCAGCCCAAGGGCAGCCAAGGTGTTTTTTTGCCTTGCAGTGGCCCCGATTTTACTCTTAACCTGAGTTACTTTTATCTTAGCCATTTTGTCCTTATTTATCCGTTAAATACTTTATCCATTGAAACACCTCTTTGCTCAGCAATAGTTGCAGCATCACGCAATTCAGTAAGTGCCTGAATAGTCGCTTTAACCAAGTTGTGTGGGTTCGATGAACCTTTTGACTTAGCTAGTACGTCAGTTACTCCAACACTCTCTAATACAGCACGCATCGCACCACCGGCTTTTACTCCGGTACCATGAGATGCAGGCTTCATAAATACGCTTGCACCACCGAAACGAGCTAATTGCTCATGAGGAACAGTACCATTGATAATAGGTACTTTAACTAGATTCTTTTTGGCAGCTTCAACACCTTTTGCAATAGCTGTTGTTACTTCGCCTGCTTTACCAAGGCCCCAGCCAACAACGCCGTTCTCATTTCCAACCACTACGATGGCAGAGAATGAGAAAGTTCTACCACCCTTGGTTACTTTAGTTACCCTGTTGATAGCAACCAAACGATCCTTTAATTCAAGATCGTTATTGTTTCTGATTCTTTTGTTATTTCCAGCCATAGTCTGTTAGAATTTAAGCCCTGCTTCACGAGCAGCATCGGCTAATTGTTTAACTCTACCATGATATAGGTATCCATTTCTATCGAACACAACAACAGTGATACCAGCTTTCTGAGCAACTTCAGCGATATTTTTACCCACCATTGCAGCTACTTCAGACTTAGTACCTTTCTGGTCAGCAATTTCTTTTAATAAAGAAGATGATGCAGCTAATGTTTTTCCATTAACATCATCAATTAACTGAACAGAAATTTGCTTATTGCTTCTAAATACTGACATTCTTGGACGCTCTGCGGTTCCGCTGATATCCTTGCGAACGCGCAACTTAATTTTTCGTCTTCTCTCTATTTTCGAAAAAGCCATAATTCCTAATTTAATTCAGATTAAACTTTAGCAGATTTACCGGCCTTACGACGAATCTCTTCGCCTTTGAAACGAACACCTTTTCCTTTGTATGGTTCAGGCTTACGTAACGACCTAATTTTAGCACATACTTGTCCAAGTAATTGCTTATCTGCTGATTCAAGCGTAATAATAGGATTGCTTTTTCTGTCAGTAACAGCTTCCACTTTAATTTCTTTTGGCAATAAAAGCTGAATAGGGTGCGAATAACCCAATGCCAAATCAAGTAATTGACCTTGATTAGTAGCACGGTAACCAACACCTACTAATTCTAATTGCTTTTTGTAACCTTCAGAAACTCCTACCACCATGTTGTTGATCAACGAGCGGTACAATCCGTGCTGTGCACGTGTTTCTTTTTCTTCGTTAGGACGAACAATTGTTACTGTTCCATCCTCAACTTTCACTTCCATTTCAGGGTGAATCGTTTGTGACAACTCGCCTTTAGGGCCTTTAACTGTCACTGTATTGTCTTTAACAGTTACGTTCACTCCTGAAGGTATGCTGATCGGTGCTTTTCCAATTCTTGACATAGTTCTTCTTTTTTAATAAACGTAACACAATACTTCACCACCAATTTTCTGTACTCGGGCTTCTTTATCTGTCATTACACCTCGTGAAGTTGACACGATAGCAATACCAAGACCGTTAAGAACGCGAGGTAAACTACGATACCCGGCATACGAGCGTAAACCAGGTGTACTCACGCGCTTAAGCGCTTTGATAGCCGGAGTTTTAGTTTGTGGATCGTACTTAAGTGCGATCTTAACTACTCCTTGCTTGTCATCTTCGATGAACTTGTAATTTAAGATGTACCCTTTCTCGAAAAGAATTTTGGTCATCTCTCTTTTAAGGTTTGAAGCTGGAACTTCAACAACCCTATGACCCGCCATAATGGCGTTCCTGATTCGTGTCAGGAAATCTGCTATTGGATCTGTCATTTTATAAAGATTAAATTGATCCCGGCGTAATACACACCGGGACAATATTTAACACTCTTACCAACTTGCTTTTTTAACACCAGGTATTAAACCAGCTGAAGCCATTTCGCGGAACTGAATCCTTGAAAGACCAAACTGTCGCATGTAACCTTTCGGACGTCCGGTTAACTTGCAACGGTTGTGCATACGAACTGGAGAAGCATTCTTAGGTAGCTTTTGCAAACCTACATAATCTCCTTCTTCCTTAAGCCTGGCACGTTTTTCAGCGTATTTGGCAACAAGCTTAGCCCTTTTTACCTCACGGGCTTTCATTGATTCCTTTGCCATATAACTAGTTCTTTTTCACGTTTTTAAATGGTAACCCAAACTCTTTTAACAGAGCAAAAGCTTCCTCATCGGTTTTTCCCGAGGTCACAAAGGTAATATTCATACCCAATATTTTTGACACATTGTCAATATTTATTTCAGGAAAAATGATTTGTTCTTCAATACCTAAGGTATAGTTTCCGCGTCCGTCAAGCTTACTGTTGATACCTTTGAAGTCGCGAATTCGAGGCAGAGCCACGCGAATTAAACGCTCAAGGAATTCATACATGTTTTCACGACGAAGTGTTACACGTACACCAATTGGCATTTTTTTACGAAGCTTAAAGTTCGAAATATCTTTCTTCGAAAGTGTAGCAACGGCCTTCTGACCGGTGATCGTAGTTAGTTCTTTGATCGCGTTTTCAATCATTTTCTTGTCAGCGGTAGCTGAACCAAGACCCTGGTTGATAACGATCTTTTCTAACTTAGGAACCTGCATGATTGATTTAAACCCGAATTCTTTCATCAAGTTTGGTACAATCTCGTCCTTATACTGTTTACTTAAACTAGGTGTATAACTCATTACTTGATCTCCTCCCCTGATTTTTTAGCAATTCGAACCAGTTTACCATCATCATTCAACTTACGACCAATACGTGTTGGTTTTCCAGTTGAAGGATCTTTCACATTTAAATTTGAAATGTGAATAGGAGCCTCTTTCTTAACTATACCTCCTTGCGGACTCTCAGCATTAGGCTTTGTGTGCTTGCTCACCATGTTAACACCTTCAACAATGGCACGTTGTTTAGCAGGGAATACCTCTAGGACTTTCCCTTCCTGGCCTTTGTTGACTCCAGCGTTAACGATTACGATGTCGCCTTTTTTAATATGCAATTTACCCATTGTTCTAATCTCTTTGATGATTAAAGTACTTCAGGCGCCAAGGATACAATTTTCATAAATCCTTCTCGCACCTCACGGGCTACAGGACCGAAAATACGTGTTCCTCTCATTTCTCCGGCAGCATTCAGTAAAACGCAAGCGTTTTCATCAAAGCGGATGTAGGAACCATCTTGACGTCTAACTTCTTTTTTAGTGCGCACTACTACAGCCTTAGTTACGGTTCCTTTTTTCAATTCACCGCTTGGCGTTGCGCTTTTTACAGTTACCACGATACGATCGCCTACTCCGGCATAACGTTTCCTTGTTCCTCCCAGAACACGGATACATAATACTTCTTTGGCTCCACTGTTATCAGCAACTGCAAGTCTAGATTCTTGTTGTATCATGATTACTTAGCTCTTTCTAGAATTTCAACTAATCTCCAACGTTTAGTCTTGCTCAAGGGACGTGTTTCCATAATTTTCACAGTATCCCCGATATTGCAGGTGTTGTCTTCATCGTGCGCGTGAAACTTCTTCGACTTTTTCACGAACTTACCGTAGATGGGGTGCTTTTCGCGGATCTCTACAGAAACAACGATAGACTTCTCCATCTTGTTGCTTGCCACAACACCAATACGTTCTTTTCTAAGATTTCTATCCATCTCCTAATTATTTTTCAGTTTGTTGCTTTTGACTCAAGATAGTCTTCAAGCGCGCAATGTTTCTACGAGTATGTCTAATCTGCATTGGGTTTTCCAATGGCGAAGTTGTGTGGTTCAACTCAAGCTGCTGCAATGCTGCAGTTTCAGTTTCGATACGCTCAGCAATTTCGCTAACACTTAATTCTTTGATTTCTTCTACTTTCATGTCATTAAGCATTTGATGATTCTACATAGTCTCTTCTCACAACGAATTTTGTAGTTACAGGAAGCTTTTGTGCTGCAAGGCGCAATGCTTCTTTAGCTACTTCGTAAGGTACTCCTTCACATTCTAAAATGATGCGTCCTGGAGTAACAGGGGCCACAAATCCTTCCGGACTACCTTTACCTTTACCCATACGTACTTCGGCTGGCTTTTTAGTAATCGGTTTGTCAGGAAATATTCTAATCCAGATCTGTCCCTGACGCTGCATGTAGCGTGTTACCGCAACACGGGCAGCCTCAATCTGACGACCTGTAATCCATTTACTTTGTAAGGCTTTGATACCGAAAGATCCGAATGCTAGCTCTTGCCCGCGTTGAGCATCGCCTTTCATACGGCCTTTCTGCCTTCTTCTAAATTTTACTTTCTTTGGTTGTAACATCGTTCCTAATCAATTAATGTGAAAGGAGAATTACTTCTTATTATTTCTTCTTCTCGGACCTCTACCGCCTCCACGGTTTCCACCACCTTTTTCTTTGGTGTTGAAAGCAGGTGATAAATCTGGCTTACCATAGATCTCACCTTTACAGATCCAAACTTTAATACCAATCAGACCCATTTTAGTCAAGGCTTCTTCTTGAGCATAGTCTATATTGGCGCGTAATGTATGAAGTGGCGTACGCCCTTCTTTGTACATTTCGCTACGGGCCATTTCAGCACCGTTTAAACGTCCGGAAATCTGAATTTTGATACCTTCAGCACCCATTCTCATGGTAGAAGCGATAGCCATTTTAATGGCACGACGATATGCGATACGTCCTTCCACCTGACGAGCGATGTTTTTCGCTACGATAATAGCGTCCAACTCTGGTCTCTTTACCTCAAAGATGTTGATCTGAACCTCTTTGTCGGTAATTTTCTTAAGCTCCTCTTTCAGTTTATCTACTTCCTGACCTCCCTTACCAATAATGATACCAGGACGTGCAGTGAAAACGGTAATAGTAACCAATTTCAAAGTACGCTCGATAATGATACGAGAGATACTTGCTTTAGCTAAACGTGCATTGAGGTACTTTCTGATTTTGGAGTCTTCCAATAGCTTGTCGCCATAGTTCTTTCCTCCATACCAGTTAGAATCCCATCCTTTAATGATTCCTAACCTGTTACTAATTGGATTAACTTTTTGTCCCATCTAGCTATTAGTTTTCTTGTGTTTCACTTGATACTACTTTGCTTGCAACGCGTAACGTTACGTGGTTCGAACGCTTTCTGATACGGTGTGCACGACCCTGTGGAGCCGGACGTAAACGTTTCAAAATACGGCCTGAATCAACCGCGATCTCACTCACATAAAGGTTAGCGTCTTCGATGCGAACACCTTCGTTCTTTTCTTTCCAATTAGCGATAGCAGAAAGCAACAGTTTCTCAACCCTTCTGGAAGCTTCTTTCGAAGAGAATTTCAGCATATCCAGAGCAAGGTTCACCTCTTTACCTCGGATCATGTCGGCAACAAGACGCATTTTCCTAGGTGAAGTCGGTACATTGTTAAGCTTTGCGAAGAAATCGCTCTTCTTAGCTTCCTTTATTTTTTCAGCTCTTATTCTTTTTCTTGCACCCATTTTTTACTGTTTAAAGAATTTAAATATTGGCAGGCCAATTACTTTTTCTTATTACCACCATGACCGCGATAAGTACGCGTTGGGGCAAATTCGCCTAATTTGTGTCCTACCATATTTTCAGTAACATAAACCGGGATAAACTTATTACCGTTGTGTACAGCAATAGTGTGTCCTACAAATTCCGGAGAAATCATAGACGCACGTGCCCAAGTCTTAATAACTGATTTCTTACCTGACTCGTTCTGTGCCAGAACTTTCTTTTCCAGTTTAAAGTCGATAAATGGGCCTTTTTTTAATGATCTGCTCATAATTCGTTTAATTTAACCGGTTATTTTTTTCTTCTTTCAATGATGTATTGATTAGAAGCCTTCTTAGGATGACGAGTTTTATAACCCTTAGCCAATACCCCTGTACGAGATCTTGGGTGTCCTCCTGACGAACGACCTTCACCACCACCCATTGGGTGATCAACTGGGTTCATTGCTACACCACGAACTCGTGGGCGACGACCCAACCAACGGCTACGTCCAGCTTTTCCTGAACGCTCAAGAGCGTGGTCTGAGTTACCTACAGCACCTAAAGTAGCGCGACATGTAACCAATACCATTCTTGTTTCGCCTGAAGGCAATTTAACAACCGCGTATTTTCCTTCACGAGCAGCCAATTGTGCGAAAGTACCAGCACTACGTGCCATTGTACCTCCCTGGCCCGGACGCAATTCGATGTTGTGAATAATGGAACCTAAAGGAATCTCGCTTAATGGTAAGCTGTTACCGATCTCAGGAGCAACCCCTGTTCCTGAAGCAATAGCTTGACCTACCTGCAACCCGTTAGGTGCAAGAATGTACCTTTTTTCTCCATCAGCGTAAGCTAGCAATGCAATACGAGCACTCCGGTTAGGATCATATTGAATTGACTCAACTGTTGCGTTAACACCGTCTTTATTACGCTTAAAGTCGATTACCCTGTATCTCCTTTTGTGACCACCACCGATATTTCTAACGGTCATTTTACCAGAGTTATTTCTACCTCCGGATTTCTTTAATGGCCTCAATAAGGACTTTTCTGGTGACGCTGATGTAATCGTATCAAACGCACCAATAATTTTGTGTCTCTGCCCCGGTGTTGTGGGCTTTAGTTTTCTTACTGCCATTTTTATTAGATATTGCTATAAAAATCAATAGTATCTCCTTCAGCCAATGTTACAATTGCCTTTTTGAAGGAATTTGTTCTACCAACAATAACTCCACTCTTTGTGTAACGCGACTTTGATTTACCCGCGTATACCATTGTATTGACAGACTCAACGCTTACGTTGTATAATTCTTCAACAGCGTCTTTGATCTGAAGCTTGTTAGCGTTCTTATCAACTACGAATGCGAAGCGATTCAACTTCTCGCCTAGTTCTGTCATCTTTTCAGTTACAATTGGTTTAATAATAACTTTCATGACGAGCCTCCTTATGCGTTAAACAGTTTACCGAATTCTTCTACAGAACTTTCAACTAACACCAGGTTTTTAGCTTTCATGATGTCAAATGTATTCAGTTCATCTAATGTCACTACCTCTGCGCGCTGAATATTGCGAGCTGAACGGTAGATGTTATCGTTAGCTTCCTTTAACACTAACAATGAACGCTGACCAGTTAGCTTAAGGTTTGATACCATAGCTGCATAGTCTTTTGTTTTAGGAGCTTCAAAGTTGAAGTCTTCCAAAACAGTGATCATTTGTGATTGTGCTTTGTAAGCCAACGCAGATTTACGAGCTAACTGCTTAAGTTTTTTATTCAACTTAAAACGGTAGTTACGCGGACGAGGACCGAATGCACGACCTCCACCTACGAAAACAGGAGACTTGATGCTACCGGCACGAGCTGTACCAGTACCTTTTTGCTTTTTGATCTTACGAGTAGAACCCGTAATCTCAGCACGTTCCTTTGACTTATGAGTCCCTTGACGATTATTAGCCAAGTATTGTTTTACATCCAAGTAAATGGCGTGGTCGCTGGGCTCAATTCCGAACACCGCTTCAGGTAAATTTACCTTTCTTCCGGTTTCTTTTCCTTCAATTGTTAATACGTTCAGTTCCATTACTTTTCAATAATTAGATATGAGCCTTTTGCTCCCGGAACAGAACCTTTAACCAAAATAAGGTTGTTCTCAGGAATTACTTTAATCACTTTAAGGTTTTCAACCTTAACTCTGTCACCACCTGTACGACCTGCCATGCGCATGCCTTTGAAAACCCTTGCAGGGTAGGATGCTGCACCAATAGATCCAGGAGCGCGTAAGCGGTTGTGCTGACCGTGGGTAGCGTCACCCACACCTCTAAAGTTGTAACGCTTTACGACACCTTGAAAACCTTTACCTTTTGAGATACCTGTGATATCAACAAAAGCGTTTTCTTCGAAAAGATTCACATCAACCTCTTCACCAAGCTTTAATTCGTTTTCGAATTCGTGGAATTCTACAACTTTACGCTTTGGTGCTGAGCCGGCCTTTTTAAAGTGACCTGCCTCAGGCTGACTTGTGCTCTTTTCTTTCTTGTCGTCAAACGCCAACTGTACAGCCTCGTAGCCGTCAGTTTCCACAGTTTTAACCTGTGTAACTACGCAAGGGCCTGCTTCGATAACAGTGCATGGCACATTTTTACCATCGGCACTGAAAACGGATGTCATTCCGATTTTTTTTCCAATTAGTCCTGGCATTGTTTAAACATTTAAGATTATCACACTTTAATTTCTACTTCTACACCACTTGGCAATTCTAACTTCATCAAAGCATCGATAGTTTTAGCTGTAGAGCTATAAATATCAATCAAACGCTTGTAAGATGATAATTGAAACTGCTCACGTGACTTCTTGTTCACAAATGTGGAGCGCAACACAGTGAAGATACGCTTGTGAGTAGGAAGCGGAATAGGACCGCTTACTACTGCACCAGTGCTCTTAACTGTCTTCACGATCTTCTCAGCTGACTTGTCAACCAAGTTGTGATCGTAAGATTTAAGTTTTATTCTAATTTTCTGACTCATAGTGAGAACACTAATTGTGTTATAATAATTCTACTTTTCCTTTTGCTTCTTTTACTACTTCAATAGCGATTTGCTTAGGTACAGCAGCGTACTCTAAGAATTCCATTGATGAAGTTGCACGACCAGATGAGATAGTACGTAAAGCAGTTACGTATCCAAACATTTCTGCTAATGGCACCTTAGCTTTTACTACACGAGCACCAGCTTTAGATTCCATACCTTCTACCTGACCACGACGCTTGTTGAAGTCACCGATGATATCACCCATATACTCTTCAGGAGTAACAACTTCTACACGCATGATAGGCTCCAATAACTGAGGCTTAGCTTGTGCAGATGCTGATTTAAATCCTTGACGGGCACAAATTTCGAATGACAACTGATCTGAATCGACAGCGTGGAAAGATCCATCAAATACTTCTACTTTCAATGCTTCTACTTCACTACCGCAAAGTACACCATTCAACATAGCTTCTTTGAAACCTTTCTCAATTGACGGGATAAATTCTTTAGGAATGTTACCACCTTTAATTGTGCTTTCGAACTGAAGACCAACTTTACCTTCTTCAGCAGGTCCCATACGGAACTGGATATCGGCAAATTTACCACGACCACCAGACTGCTTCTTGAATACTTCGCGAAGCTCAACTTCTTGCGTAATCGTTTCTTTGTAAGTTACCTGAGGCTGACCCTGGTTACATTCTACTTTAAACTCACGCTTCAAACGGTCAATAAGTACTTCAAGGTGAAGCTCACCCATACCAGAAATTACAGTCTGACCAGTTTCTTCGTTTGTATTTACTTTAAATGTAGGATCCTCTTCAGCTAATTTACCAAGAGCAACGCCTAATTTATCCATATCTTTTTGTGACAATGGCTCAACAGCAACACCAATTACTGGCTCTGGGAAGTCCATTGATTCCAATACGATAGGGTGTTTCTCATCACAAAGTGTATCACCAGTACGGATATCTTTGAAACCTACACCAGCACAGATATCACCAGCTGAGATTACCTCACGTGGCAACTGCTTGTTTGATTTCATCTGATATAAACGAGAGATACGCTCTTTTTTATCAGTACGTGTATTTAATACGTATGAACCAGCATCGATCTTACCTGAATAAACACGCATAAATGCTAAACGACCAACGAATGGGTCAGTTGCAATTTTAAATGCTAATGCCGATAAAGGCTGATCTTCATCCATTTCATAAGTCACTTCGTCACCAGTCTTAGGATTAACACCTTCGATAGTTCCGATATCACTTGGAGATGGTAAGTACTGGATAACAGCATCTAATAAACGCTGAACACCTTTATTTTTAAACGCTGAACCACACATCATAGGTGTGATAGTCTGAGCAATAGTAGCTTCGCGAATCACCTTCAACATCTCTTCACGAGTGATTGAATCAGGATCTTCGAAATAACGCTCCATTAACTCATCATCATGCTCAGCAACTGCTTCAATTAATTTTCCTCTCCACTCTTCAGCTTCCGCCTTCAAGTTTTCAGGAATTTCCTGAAGCTCGTAACGAGAACCTAACTGCTCATCCTCGAACCATACAACAGCTTTGTTTTCGATCAAATCGATAACACCTTCGAAGTTTTCTTCAGCTCCGATAGGAATCTGCAATGGAATTGGATTTGCACCTAACATTTCACGAACCTGACGTACTACTTCGAAGAAGTTAGCACCTGAACGGTCCATTTTATTAACAAAACCAATTCGAGGAACATTGTACTTGTTTGCCTGACGCCATACGGTTTCAGACTGTGGCTCAACACCACCTACAGCACAAAATAATGCAACAGCACCATCAAGAACACGTAGTGAACGCTCTACCTCTACTGTAAAGTCAACGTGACCCGGGGTATCGATGATGTTAATCTTATTTTCAACACCTTCATAAATCCAGTTTGTTGTAACAGCAGCAGAAGTAATGGTAATACCACGCTCTTGCTCTTGCTCCATCCAGTCCATAGTAGCTGCACCATCGTGCACCTCACCAATTTTGTGAGTAATACCAGTATAAAACAAGATACGCTCAGTAGTCGTTGTTTTACCGGCATCGATGTGAGCCATAATACCTATGTTCCTGGTCTTTTTAAGATCTGCCTTTCCCATGACAATAATTTCTTAAATATTTAGATTAAAATCTGAAGTGAGCAAAAGCACGGTTAGCTTCTGCCATTTTATGCATGTCTTCTTTTTTCTTGAAGGCACCGCCTTCTAAATTGTATGCAGCAACAATTTCAGCAGATAATTTTTCTGCCATTGATTTTCCGCTACGCTTACGAGCGAATAAAATCAAGTGCTTCATGCCGATGGACGCCTTTCGGGCCGGACGAATTTCAGTTGGAACCTGAAAAGTTGCACCACCAACACGTCGGCTTTTTACCTCAACCGATGGAGTAATATTTTCAAGTGCTTTTTTGAAAAATTCCAATACTGGCTTTCCTTCTTTTTCAGCTTTTTCAGCTACACGATCCATAGCATCGTAAAAGATCTTGAAAGCGATTGATTTCTTACCGTCCAACATCATGTTATTCACAAACTGAGTAACTGTCTGATCGTTGAACTTTGGATCCGGAAGAAGGATCCTCTTTTTTGGTTTACTTTTTCTCATCTTCTCTTTTGTTTACTTTGTTATTCTTCTTGGCTGTCTTTACTAGTCTTCAATGCTTAACATTTACTCATCCAGTTAACTAACCAAGTAAACAACGCACTTCACAATGTCTTTAATTACTTCTTAGCAGCTTTAGGTCGCTTAGTACCATATTTTGAACGGCGCTGCGTACGTCCGTCTACTCCTGATGCATCTAATGCTCCACGTACTAAGTGGTAACGTACACCCGGAAGGTCTTTAACACGACCACCACGCACTAACACAATCGAGTGCTCCTGTAAGTTGTGTCCTTCTCCTGGGATGTAAGCATTCACCTCTTTTCCATTGGTTAAACGCACCCTTGCTACCTTTCTCATGGCTGAGTTAGGCTTCTTTGGTGTAGTGGTATACACCCTCACACACACGCCTCGTCTTTGAGGACATGCGTTCAAAGCAGGAGATTTACTTTTCTCCACCTGCTTGTTTCGTCCTTTTCTAACTAACTGATGAATTGTTGGCATAAAATTTAAATATATTGCATTAAACAATTTCGTTTCAAAACGGGGTGCAAAGGTACACTAATCCCTTGTAAAACCCCACTGATTTTCAGCCTTTTTGACAATTTTAGACAAAAAAGCGCTGCAAAAGTACTAATTTTCAATGGAAAATGAACATGTGAATTGTTATTTTTTTTTAAATCATTCTTTTTTTTCTCTTTGGAAAACAAATTGTTACTAAACCAAGCTCGATAAATGAACATCTTTACTCAATTCTCTACAAGTCGGCACTGCTTAAACTAATTTTATGCCATAAATTCGCTCTATAAAAAATTAAGAAAATGCTTAAACAACTCATTTTTGTTACAATCCTTGCATGTGCGACAGCTCAATTTATTTATGGGCAGGAAAATATTGAATCGGCACTGTCTACCATTAACCGGAACTCTCTTGAAGCGGAGTTGACTTTTTTATCATCCAATTGGTTTGAAGGTCGCGAAGCCACCACAAAAGGTGCTTATATGGCAGCCGATTACCTTGCCTCTCTCTACAAAGCTGCTGGTCTTACTGCATTTGACGACAATACCTACTTTCAGGATGTACCACTATTAGTTGCGGCAGCACCCTCTGAAGCTTCCATCATATTATCGAATAAGACCAAAAGCAAAGCATACTCTTTCCCTGTGCATTTACGAGCAGAGAGAATAAGCGAATCATATAATATCAACGCTGAGTTGATATGGGGTGGCTTTGGTATTAATTCGCAACAATTGCAGGAAATAGACTACAAAAAATGTAAAGGAAAAGTGCTAATACGCCTATCGGGTTTACCTGATGCTAAAATGGAAAGTCCTTTAAAGCAACTTATGGAAAATAAGAACCAACAAGAGTGGAGGCAAATAAAATTTGACGCGCTTAAGAAATCTGGTGTCGTTGCTGTTCTTGAATACGATCTAAATGATCCTTACGTAAGTCAATCCATAGAAGAATCACCATATCCTAAAGCTAAGGCAGAAAAAGAACTCAGTAAACGCTCATCCGGAATTTACCAAAAGAGTCTGTTCTTACCGGGTGACAAAAAAGAGGGGCCATACTTTTATAAAGTATCCAAAGCAATCATGACAGATCTGATTCCGGATTTTGAGCTGTTTATCAAACAATATCAAAATAACCTTGAATCATTAAATACTACAGTACCTGCCTTTAACTACTCATCTATTCAGCTCAATTCAACTGCCAATGTTGAATTAAAAAAGTGCAGAAACGTTATTGCCCTTATTGAAGGTTCTGAAAAACCTGATGAGATTATTGTTGTCGGCGCCCACTACGATCATTTAGGTATGTATGACGGATATATATGGAATGGTGCAGATGACAACGGCTCAGGTGCCATAGGAACAGTAGCTATTGCCAGAGCATTTATGGCCATGGGCATTCGTCCAAAACGGACTGTTATTTTTGCCAACTGGACAGCTGAAGAGCGAGGTTTATTTGGGTCCAGGTACTTTGTAAACACCTATGACAAAATTGGTAGGGTTAAATATTACCATAACTATGATATGATAGGGCGAAGTTATAAGTATGAAAAACCAGATTCAGCTGTGACCTTATTATATACAAAAAGCTGGGATCAGGCAGAGAAGTTATGTGCAACATATAATGAAGAATACCAGTTGGGACTGAAAATAAACTTCAGTGCATGGGATAATCCTACCAGCGGTAGTGACAATGCACCATTTGCCAAAAAAGGTATACCTATTATGTGGTTTCACACCGGGGGACACGAATCATATCATATGCCAGGTGATCATGTAGAGCGAATAGATTGGCAAAAGTTTGAAGCCATAGTAAAAACAAGCTTTCTGAGTCTATGGAACTTAGCTAACGAATAGTCGAAAATACAATTGATGAAATAAATATTAGGAGTATAGCAAATTTATGCTTTATCTTTGCCCAGATAAATTAAAAGAATTAATGGCTCTCGTCAACCGTGAGCCTTTGTTGTTTTGCAGCATAAGGCACCTAATACCGGGATGAGATACATTAACAATTTAAATTATTAAGCAGGTCACAAAAACAACAATTAACGTTCTTAACAACACTTGTGGCCTGCCTTATAAAAATAACAATTATGAAAGCATTTGTATTTCCGGGCCAGGGTGCCCAGTACGTTGGAATGGGTAAAGACTTATACGATAACTCTCCAATGGCGAAGGAACTATTTGAAAAAGCAAATGAAATTTTAGGATTTCGCATTACTGACTTAATGTTTGAAGGAACTGACGAAGACCTAAAGCAAACCAAAGTAACTCAACCAGCCATCTTTTTACACTCAGTGATACTAGCAAAAACATTGGGCGAAGAGTTTAAACCAGAAATGACTGCCGGTCACTCATTAGGTGAATTCTCTGCCTTGGTTGCAGCTGGCGCCATGAACTTTGAAGATGGATTAAAGCTTGTTTCACAACGTGCACAGGCCATGCAAAAGGCATGCGAGATTGAACCATCAACAATGGCAGCCATTGTTGGTATGGAAGATGCAATTGTGGAAGAAGTATGTGAAAGCATTGATGATGTTGTTGTGGCAGCTAACTACAATTGCCCGGGACAGTTGGTTATTTCAGGTTCATTCGCCGGTATTGATAAAGCATGTGAGCTTTTAACCGAGAAAGGTGCGAAACGCGCTCTTAAGTTACCTGTTGGAGGTGCTTTTCACTCTCCTTTAATGGAGCCAGCCAGGACAGAATTAGCAGCTGCGATCGAGTCAACCGAATTCAGCGCTCCTGTTTGTCCGGTTTACCAAAACGTTAATGCCCAGGCAGTAACTGATCCTGCTACTATTAAAGAAAACCTTGTTGCACAATTAACAGCTCCTGTTCGTTGGACACAAACTGTTCAAAACATGATTGCCGATGGTGTATCTTCATTCACTGAAGTTGGTCCTGGTAAAGTTTTACAGGGATTAGTCAAGAAAGTTGACCGTAAAATGGAAACAAACGGTTTCAGCACTTATCAGGGATAAAAATAGATCGTTAGTTCAATGGACTAATTGATTTATAGATATAAAAAAGGCAAGCCATTAAAGCTTGCCTTTTATTTTGCTTAGTCATCAAGCGTACTCAAATCTCCTTCATCCTCACCTAAAGCCCGCGCTTTTAAAACACGTCGCATAATCTTTCCACTTCTGGTTTTTGGCAACGACTGTTCAAATACAACTTCCTCAGGCTTGGCAATGGGCCCCATTACCTTTGCCACATGTTCCATCACTTCTTTAGCCAATTCCCTTGTTCCTTCTTTACCCGCTTTTAGTATGATGTATATATGAATGCCACTACCTTTTAACTCGTGAGGCAAAGCTATGGCCGCTGCTTCGGCCACATCAGGGTGACTAACTGCTGCACTTTCAATCTCCGCTGTTCCTAATCTATATCCACTTACCTTAATAACATCATCACTTCGTCCAATTATCCAGTAATACCCATCCTCATCTTTTCTCGCTGAATCGCCTGCATGGTAATATCTCTGCTTTTCGAACTTAGCCCAGTAAGTTTCTTTATAACGGCCATCGTCGCCCATGATAGTCCTGGCCATACCCGGCCACGGATTCTTGATCACCAATGCTCCAACATCATTGGTTGCAACATCATTCCCCTGCTCATCCACAACACCAATTTCATGACCGAAAAATGGTTTGGTTGCTGATCCTGGTTTAAGAGGTGTAATGGGCAATGGTGTAATAACAAATCCTCCAGTCTCTGTTTGCCACCATGTATCCATAATAGGACATTTTTTGTTCCCAACTACCTCATGATACCAGCGCCATGCCTCAGGGTTGATTGGCTCGCCAACCGAGCCTAACAAACGCAATGAGCTTATATCATGCCTGTTTACCCATGATTCTCCATATCGCATGAGCCCCCTGATTGCTGTGGGCGATGTATATAACACCGTAATACCATATTTATCGACCATTCGCCACCAGCGATCGGGATATGGGTGGTTAGGTGCACCTTCATACATAAATATAGTAGAGCCATTAATTAAAGGACCATAAACCATATAGCTATGACCCGTGATCCAGCCCGGATCGGCAGCACACCACCAACGATCTTCAGGTTTAATATCAAAGACCATTCGGTGGGTTGCTGAGGTATATACACTATATCCTCCATGTGTATGAACCAGGCCTTTGGGCTTACCCGTAGAACCGGAAGTATATAAAAGAAACAGCATGTCTTCAGCGTCCATTTGTTCCGTATCACATTTATGGCTGGCAATTGGCAAAGCCTTTAGGTCATGATACCAGTAATCGCGGTCATTTTCCATATAAACATCTTCACCGGTACGCTTTACGGTTATACACACTTCCATTGTGGGAGATAATTCCATTGCCTTGTTGACAATGTCTTTCAGCTTCGTTGCTTTACCACGCCTGAAACCACCGTCTGCGGTTATAACAACCCTGCTGTTGGCGGCATTGATCCGCTCTGCCAATGCTTCATGGCTGAAACCTCCGTAAACAACACTGTGGGCTGCTCCTATTTTAGCACAAGCCAACATGGCGAATATCTGCTCGGGTATCTGTGGCATATAAATCGTCACGATATCCCCCCTATGCACACCCATTGCTTTAAGAATATTGGCAAATTCAGCCACTTCGCGATTTAAGGCATGGTAAGAGTATGTTTTTAGATCACCGGGTTCCCCTTCCCATATTAGTGCCAGTTTATTGCGGGTGGCAGTTTTGAGATGACGATCAATGGCATTATGGATAATGTTTGTTTTTCCACCAACAAACCATTTATAAAACGGATGATTGGAATCATCCAAAACTTTATTCCAAGGCTGGTACCACTCAAGTCGTGCTGCTTCATCTGCCCAGAATCGTTCGCGATCTTTTATTGATGCCTGGTATAAATCTTCATACGACTTAACTGTTGCATAATCTACCACACCTTGTGCAGGATATACGAAATCCTTTGAATCCATCATAAATCTTTCAGTTTATCTCTATGGTTAATATTTTGATACCCATCAAGATAAAAACTGATTTTATGTTTTTCAATGTTTTCGGATTCTTTTTTCTTTTATGCAATACCAAAAAAGCCTCCCGAAGGAGGCTTAATCCATATTGTTAGTCAACATCAATAGGTTTATCATTGATAACAATTGCTGCTTTTTGTTGTTTGCCATCCATTAAAATGGTCAAAGGATGCTCAAACTCCACGTGCTTAAAATATTCTGTTTCACGAACCAACTTTTGCTCTTTTAATTTATCAAGACCAACGAATTGCTCTTCACTATTATGATGAACACTAAAGTAACCCACATTCATCGATGTTACATTGTGAAAGAAGTGCGAACCCAAAGAAGCGTCAAGAGGAAAATCAGGCAAGCCCATTTCAACGATAACACGGGCATGTGAAATTTGAGACCAAAAGACGGGAATACCTGTAAAACGGTCGCGCGTGCCCCATCGACCGGGTCCAATCAGCACATATTCCTTACCCTGCTCTTCAAAATAACGGTTAATCTCAGCCATCTCGGCGCCCATTTCAGCTGTTTTTGTCCTGTCAAACACATCAATGTTCATATAAACCACATCTTTTATGTGGTTCAGACGACCATTACCCATTCCTTTTATGGACTGAAGAACCATTTTATTCTTATCCACCTCGTCAAAATCAATATTCACATTGTTTTCAACACGGATCAGCGGCTTTATCTGTAACAGGTATAAAGTTGGCAAGTTACGTCGTCCCGGCTCCAGATCAACAGCAAACTCAATTTCAACAGGAGCACCCATAGCCTCTTTAAAGAAGCGAAGCAACATATCGAGTGTTCGTGACAATGGGATATAATCGTATTTCAGGATATTGGAGAAGTTAACTACACGCGGTCCCCTTTTGGAGAAATCGTTTGTCATCCGATCATAGTTGTAATCATAAACTGTTGCACAATGCTTTAGGTTTCCATCCTCTTCAGCTTCCTTAACACTAAGCTTAACGATGGCAGCATCCTCACCTCCTTTCTCGAGACAGAAATCCGTCCTATCAAGGTCAAGCGCATAGAAATACGATTGCGAATCTTTTATCTGATCCTGTATGGAGTTCAGTTCAAGCTTTGGATGCTTGGGGCAGAAACGATAAGCTTTTTCGCCTCCCACAACGTATTTACCCAATCCTACGGCCAGCACGGCAAAACCGTCTTCTGGTTTCATATATGAGAATGGGTAGTAATTATACGACTGAGCCACACCGCTTATGTGTGGGTAAAAACGATCACCCACTTTACCACCTACTACCTCCTGAATAATGACCGCCATTTTTTCCTCCTCGATCTTGTAATTAACCGCATCAAAGTAGGCCTTTGACTGATCGCTGAACATAGAAGCATACACCAACTTAACGGCTGTGCTTAACTGACGTAAGCGTTCATTAATATCGGGATGATTATTAGGCACCATATAGGTGGCATAAACACCGGCAAAAGGCTGCAACAGACTATCCTCGAATAAGCCTGACGAACGAACAGCAAGTGGCTGATCCATTACCTCCACATATTGCATGAGCTTTTCATTCACCTCATCGCTCAACTCCGACTTAAGAAACAGTTGCTTTATCTCATCATATTTTTTCTCAACAAATGCCAGGTTGTATAAATTGTTCTTTTCAATAAAATGTGTGAATTCCCCGGCGCCTATAATTGTGGTGGATGGTATACGGATATTAATATCGTCAACAATACGATCAAAATTTATGTTTTCGATAAAATTACTCAGGAAAGCAACACCTCGCCCTTTGCCTCCAAACGATCCTTCACCTATACGAACAATGTAGCGGCTGCTCTTCACCATTTCTTTTTCGAACATGACCACTTTTCCACGCAGACGCTTTAAACGAACATCTTCAAAAACATCTAAAATAGCTTGTCGCAGCTTTGTTGAACTTTCAAAGTCCTCGATACGATAAGGACGCAACCGTTTTGCAATGGATATCTCACCACGGGCCATTAACCATGTAGAGATACCATTTCTACGCGCATGATACAATAACGATTCAGGAGAAACATCTTCAATACAATCAACAAACTCTTTCATATTGCGGGCAACTGCCACTTTCGCTCCCCGACTGTTTTTAAAAACAAAGTTACCGAAGCCTAACTTCTGGTGAATAAAATTATATATGTCCAGCGATAAACTATCTGAGTTCTTATCGATAAAATCTGATTGCACAGCTTCAGCACGCAGGGCATTGGACGGATCAGATGATTGCAGCAGCGTAGGAATTATCGTCTTAGATTTTACATACCTGATAAGTTCAACACCCGCATTCACATCATCGACACCATTGCGCGCATATTGCACATCTGAAATTACACAAATCAGGTTATCGAGGTATTTATCCACGATCAGAACTGCATCTTCATAATTACTAACCAGTAGAATTTTCGGACGCACGCGCATCTTCATAATTTTGTGCAGCTGGTCACTCGACTCTTCAGACAAGATAGCCTGAGTTTGTCGCATAATGATTGAATATAGCAATGGCAGGTATCGGGTATAATACTTTTGTGAATCCTCAACCAACAGTATAACTCTCACGTCACCAACCTTCACATCTTTCTCCACATTCATCTTATCCTCGACATATTTTATCATGGCGAGGAATACGCGTGAATCACCGTTCCATACAAATACCCGATCTATGTGCTCTATATTACCACTGGCTTCATCAAAAAACTTAAGGTCAGCATTATTATTTACCATCAGCAGAATAGGCACTTCAGGTTGAATTTCTTTCAAACGTTCACTCATTTGTAATGGTGCCTGCTTGTCCAGACCAGCCATTAATATGATCATATCAAAATCACGTTCCTGCATCAACTCCTCTGCCTCTGCCGAAGTAGCCACACTCGTTATGCGCGGTGCCGTAAATAAATTTAACTGCAGGTACTCACCAAAAATCTTGTCAAAAAACCGTCCTTCACGCACAATGCTATACGCATCGTAATGATTGGCAATGAGCAAAACCTCACTTACCTTAAAAGACATGAGTTCCTGGAAAATATCCCGGTCTGAACGTTTACGGTTATATAGGTTTGATAGTGTTAATTCGTCGATTGGATTATTCATGTTGTAGATCATTAGGTAATTAGATCAATGGGTCGTCAGGCTGATTGATCGTTAGATTATTAGCACAGCTGACCACGAACAACAAAATAAATGAAAATTGTTGGGATGAGAAGAAAAGTAATGTGATTTTGGTAAGCTATTGCTTATGCTGTGTAACATATAGATATTTATCGCACTATTTTTCTACTGGGAGCATGGTGAACTTTGATCTACCTGTTGCGAAGTCTCAATACATTTATTTCCCAAATAAAAAACAGCTCTTACATGATTGTCATATCACATAAGAGCTGTTTTTTCAATGTCTGCTGAAAGAAGCATAATGCCATATCCTACAACATCTCCTTTGTACTGGGAAGTCTGTTATTATATGGATCTTTACGAATGGCTGCTTTTATCGCTTTAGCAAGTGCTTTAAATATACCTTCGATTTTATGGTGTTCATTATTCCCCTCTGCCTTAATGTTTAAATTACAAGCTGCCGCATCTGAGAAGCTCTTAAAGAAGTGATAGAACATTTCTACAGGCATATCACCTATCATTTCCCGTTTAAAATCTGCCTCCCAAACAAGCCATGAGCGTCCTCCAAAATCAAGAGTTACGTGTGCCAGACAGTCGTCCATTGGCAGACAGAATCCATAGCGTTCAATTCCACGTTTATCACCAAGTGCTTTTTTAATGGCTTCGCCCAACACGATGGCAGTATCTTCAATGGTATGATGTTCATCTACATGTAAATCACCATCGACCTTAACCGATAAATCACAGCCTGAGTGACGCCCAATCTGTTCTAGCATATGATCAAAGAAGTTAAGACCTGTTTTAATATCGCAGATACCTTTACCGTCAAGATTGATTGACACACTTATTTTTGTTTCCGCCGTATTACGTTCAACTGTTGCAGACCGTTCGGATGAAAACAGAAAAGCCGTTATTTCGCTCCAATTGATGGTTGCTAACTGGCATACCGTAGTCAAACCACCGGCATGTAATTCCTTTTCGGCTTCATGCTTGTCTTTTAAAAAGATTGCTTTACAACCAAGGTTTTTAGCCAGTTCAACATCAGTAATCCGATCCCCTATTACAAATGAATTAGCCAGATCATAGTCGCCATTCATGTAACTACCAAGAAGACCCGTTCGCGGCTTACGAGTTGGTGCATTATCTTCTGGAAAGGACCGATCAATAAGTACATCTGCAAAGGTAATACCTTCATTTTCCAATGCCTTCATCATTTTATTATGAGCAGGCCAGAAGGTATCTTCGGGAAATGAATCAGTTCCAAGACCGTCCTGATTGGTTACCATCACCAGTTCAAAATCCAGTAAGTCAACAACCTTTGATAAATGTTGAAATACTCCAGGATAAAATTCCAGTTTATCCAAACTGTCCACCTGGTAATCAACAGGTGGCTCTATAATTAATGTTCCGTCGCGGTCGACAAAGAGTAGTTTTTTCTTCATTGTTCTATCATCTTTAAACTTCGAAGCCAATCCTCTAATAAATTGGTCCATTTGTTTGTCTCTGCTCCCTCGCGGAAGCCAAATCCATGTCCTCCCTTATCAAAAATCACTTTCTTGTGAGGCACATTGAATTGCTCCAGTGAAAATGCATACGCGTGCGTATTATCAACTTTAACAGTCATATCATCAGTGGCATGTAAAATAAAAGTAGGTGGAGTTTTGTCCGACACCTGCTTCTCACAGGAAAACAATTCAACCAGTTCAGCATTTGGATAGTTTCCCAGTAAGTTCTTTCTTGATCCCTGATGGGTCAAATCACTGCTCATAGAGATAACCGGGTACATCAGAATTGAAAACGCCGGCTTGCAGTTGTTCTGATCTTTAAATCTATCGAGATGAAACAAGGTGGAAGCTGAAGCTGCCAAATGACCACCTGCCGAAAATCCCATGATTCCGATAGATTGCTGATCAATACTTAAATCATTTGCCAATTCATTTAATCGCTTCATCGCCTGTAAGGCATCTGTTAAAGGTGTAAAAACCGGATCAGAACTAATTCGCTTATCAGGTAAGCGGTACTTCAGAACTGCAGCGTGAATACCTCGCGTATTGAACCATTCGGCTACTTTAGTGCCTTCGTGCTCATAGGCTTCAAATGCATAACCACCTCCGGGGCATATCAGAACAACAGGCCGTTTGCCAGAGCTGTTACTTTTAAAGAATAGAATCTCTGGCGCGACAATATCACTAATGAGTTTACTGCCTCCATTGGATACTGATTTAACTTCCGTCAGGTCAGTTTCTGTTCTGTAAGGCATTTGTTCAGTCCATAAGGCAATTACCTGTTGCTGTGAAAGGCCGTTAAAAGCCAAAGTAAGAAGTCCCATTAATGCTATTAGTTTATTCATTATCTATTGATTTTTGCCATATAAAGATAATGCTTCCAATAACAAGCTGTTTTCAGCAGGTTGACCAATGCTAATACGCAAACATCCCTTGCACAATGATACCGTTGAGCGATCGCGGATAATGATTTGCTTAGTGACCAGAAAATCATAAACCGCCCTTGGCTCAAGTACCTTTATCAAAATATAATTGGCATCAGAAGGGTATACTTTTCTTACAAAAGTCAATTGCTCTAATCGCTGAGCCATCGTCTCTCTTTCTGCCAACAACTGTTTGACCCATTCATTCTTATCCGATTCACGCTCCAATAGCTCCAAGGCTTTTTCCTGTGTCAGCACATTAATATTGTAAGGGTATTTGATATTACTTAGTACGCCTACAATTTCCTGAGATGCAAAAGCCATACCCAAACGAATACCAGCCATACCCCATGCTTTTGAAAATGTTTGTAAAACCACCAGATTTGGATACTTATCCAATTTTGGCAGCAGGCTTTTGTCGGGTGCAAAATCAATATAGGCTTCATCAAGCACCACAATTCCCTCAAAGCGTTTTATTAGCTGAACAATATCCTCTTCGTTAAAGCAATTACCAGTTGGATTGTTTGGCGAACAAATAAACATCAGCTTGGTGTTATCATCACATTGCACCAATAGCTCTTCCACATCCAGTTTAAAATCGCGGGTCAGAAGTACTTTCTTAACTTCCACGTTATTAATATCTGCAGCCACCTGGTACATTCCATAAGTCGGATCGATCGAAACAACATTATCGATACCGGGCTCACAAAAAGCCCTGAATAATAAATCAATTGGTTCATCACTTCCATTCCCAAGGAAGATGTTAGCAGCATGAACAGCTTTAAGCTCTGCAATTTTATCCTTAACCATTCGTTGATATGGATCAGGATAGCGGTTGTAGGGCTGATTAAAAGGATTTTCGTTGGCATCAAGAAAAACTGCGGCCTCCCCTGTAAACTCGTCGCGTGCCGATGAGTATGGTTTAAGGTTTTGTATGTTTGTTCTTAACAACTGATTAAGTGCTTTCATAGTTGGTATTAAGTAGTAAAATCTTATATCCAATAATACTTATGCATCGCGCAATATGTACCATGCACGATGCATACTGTTCTCTGGATCTAATTAATTCTCCATTTTCTTTAATCGAACTGTAACGGCATTTTTGTGCGCCATTAATTGTTCTGCTTCGGCCATCACTTCAATGGATGGTCCCAATTTAGCCAGGCCAAAGGCACTTATTTTCTGGAAGGTTATCTTTTTCATATAACTATCAAGATTAACGCCGCTAAACGCATTGGCATATCCGTGCGTAGGTAAAGTGTGGTTGGTACCTGATGCATAATCACCTGCGCTTTCTGGAGAATAATTACCCAGGAAAACCGATCCTGCATTTAATACCTGATTACCAATCAACTCATCTTCACGCATAGAAATAATAAGGTGTTCAGGAGCATATTGATTGCATATATCCAACATTTCTTCAGTAGTTTCCAGCACAATCAGGCGACTATTAGCCAAGGCTTTCTCAGCAATATCTTTCCTTGGAAGTTGTTTCAATTGCATCTCTACCTCTTGTTCTACTTCATACAGCAAGTTTTCGCTGTTAGTCACAAAAATCACCTGGCTATCAGCTCCGTGTTCAGCCTGAGATAGCAGGTCAGAAGCTACAAAAGTTGCATCAGCACTATCATCTGCAAGTACCATCACTTCAGAAGGGCCTGCCGGCATATCAATGGCCACATCTTTTAAACTGACCAACTGCTTGGCTGCAGTAACAAATCGGTTACCCGGTCCAAATATTTTAGCCACCGAAGGAACCGTCTCTGAACCATATGCCATAGCTCCAATGGCCTGAATTCCACCAAGCTTAAAAACCTTATCGATCCCCACTAATGATGCAGCATATAAAATAGCAGGATTCACCTTCCCATCATTATTGGCCGGTGTACAAAGAACGATCTTTTTACATCCGGCGATTTTAGCAGGTATACCCAACATCAATACTGTGGAAAATAAAGGTGCGGTACCCCCCGGGATATAGAGTCCGACACTGTCAATCGCAACGCTCTTTTGCCAGCACTGAACACCGGGCATTGTCTCAATTACTTCTTTTTGAGTTTTCTGAGACTGGTGGAAGGTCTCAATATTTTGTTTAGCTACTAAAATAGCATCTTTTAGCTCGCTGTTGACCTGCTTGCAGGCTTCGTCAACTTCTTCTTCAGTTACCTCAAGAGCTTTTAATTCAGCGCCGTCAAACATACGGGTATACTTTAACAATGCGGCGTCACCATTTCGTTTCACATCATCAAGAATACCCCTGGCAGTATCATAAACATCCTCCAAACCATTATCTGGTCGCTCCAATAGCTTTTCCCATGCTTCTCTTTGCGGATATAGAACTTTTTGCATCTTAATATTAGCTTATAGCTACCAGCCAATGGCTAATCGCTACTCCCTTTATTGGGATCATTATTGATTTAATTCATTCACCAAACTACGGCACTACCTATAAAATCATCTTTTCAATTGGCACTACTAACAACCCTTCTGCCCCAATTGCCCTTAGTTGACCTATTATTTCCCAGAATTTCTTTTCCTGAATCACTGAATGCACCGAGCTCCATCCCTCTTCAGCCAATGGCAAAACAGTAGGGCTCTTCATACCGGGCAATATTTTAACAATCTCATCAATCTTATCGTTCGGCACATTCATCAAAATGTATTTGTTTGAGTTAGCCGCCATTACCGATTCAATCCTGAAAAGCATCTCATCTAATAAAGCTTGTTTTTCAGGAGATAAATTAGCTCCCGCTACCAATAAAGCTTCCGATTTCATTACCACTTCCACTTCCTTTAGTCGATTAGCAACCAGCGTACTTCCCGAACTAACAATATCGAAAATACCATCGGCCAATCCAATGCCAGGGGCAATCTCAACCGAACCGGCGATCTCGTGTATTTCAGAATTAATACCTTGCTCCTTAAAGTATTTTTCAAGAATTACAGGGTAGGATGTTGCTACTTTTTTACCTTCAAAAAATGACAAGCCTGTGTATTCTTCAGCTTTTGGGATAGCAAGGGACAAGCGGCATTTACTAAAACCTAAACGCTTGGCAATTTTCAGTTCAAAGCCCTTCTCAGCCATTTCATTTTCACCAACAATACCTATATCGGCTACATCATCAGCAACAGTTTGAGGGATATCGTCATCTCTTAAAAACAATACTTCAATTGGGAAGTTGGGCGAAGAAGCTACCAGTTTACCACTACCAACATTGAATTTAATTCCTGCTTCTTTAAGCAGTTTCATTGAATCTTCGTTTAATCGACCTTTCTTTTGCAGCGCAATTCTTAATTTAGTTTCCATGTTATGTTTTGTATTTAAAATATTAGCAAATAAAAAAGGCTTACCCTCATTCGGATAAGCCTTTATATGATTCAGTTTCAGACACCACAACCTAGCTCATCCGGAGGAATAAGAAATGATGGTGATGAATATGAAATTGTATTGTTCTCATTGTTTGTTTCGCATAAAATAAAAAAAGGCTTACCATTTCTGATAAGCCTTTTCCTGATATTTTGTTACATACACATCAAGCACCGCCTACCAGCTTTGCAGGAATAAATGATGATGATGATGTGTAAAATTGTCCATTTGGTATTTTTTAATCCGATACAAATGTAATGTCAATATTTACAAATGCAAATATTTTTCGCTTTTATTTGTATTAATTAAAAGTTAATTGATATTCATCATGCTTTTTGAGTACGCTCAAATGCCGCATACTGTTGATCTGAGCCTTTTATATGATTGACCAACCATTCTTTCAAAAAGTTTGTCACTTCGATTGATAATATCAGTTTTCCTCCTTTCAATCGATCGTAATAGTTGTTCACCTGATCAACAAATTTTGCGTGTAATGATTGATGATTCTCCAAATCAGGATAGTTCATATTACGCATATGAATTTCTTCATTCCTGAAATGTGTTTTAGTATAATTGAATAAACCCAATATCAATTCTTCCAGTCGCTCTTTTGGTGAGTTCTCTTTTATTCCTTTATAAAAATTATCGATCAGCATAAATAGTTGTTTATGCTCATTATCAATCATTACATTGTCTACTGATAAGTCGTTTGTCCACATAGTCTGAAATTTTATCATCTTTCAACGTTCAAAACAGAATCTTGTTTTACTTTTTCGCATATATTTTATTCAAATTTACATTTTAATAAATTACCCCAATTGAACCCGTAAATTTTGAAACTCACACTGATTCCTTTACTTTCGAGAAAAAATACATCATTATGAATCTCAAACAACATATTCCTAATTTTTTAACAAGCCTGAATGTACTATGCGGGGTAATTGCCATCTTTTTCGCACTTAATGCCCGCATTGACATTGCCATTTGGCTAATATTCGCCGGTGCCCTTTTTGATTTTAGCGATGGTTTTGCAGCACGGGCATTAAAGGCATACAGCGATATTGGAAAAGAGTTGGATTCATTAGCCGACTTAATAAGTTTTGGAGCAGCACCGGCAGCTATTTGGTCAACAATAATTAAATACCAGTTAACAGGCAGCTATGCTATTAACTTTTTCCAACTATCTACCATACAGCAAGTATTTATTCTTTTACCTTTTGTGATGGTTGCTTTTGCAGCATTACGATTGGCTAAATTTAATGTTGACACACGCCAGACAGAAAACTTTCTGGGTTTAACAACAACAGCAACCGGTATCTTCACTGCTGCTTTTGCATACAAATTCCTAGAAAATCCTGAGTGGTTTAACTGGTTGTCACCCATAGTTATATTAATTGTTATCGGCTTTTTCTCTGTCATGCTAATTAGTGAAGTACCAATGTTCTCACTTAAGTTTAAAAACATGAAATGGGTTGAAAACAAAGAGCGATTTGTATTGTTGTTTTTAGCTATCGTGTTTATAGCCTTGCTAGGCGTTGGGGGAATTGCAGCTGTTATTTTGTATTATATAGTTATATCTACAGCCAAGTGGGTATTGGGGATTAAATAATATTCATTAGCCATATAAACAACAAACCCGGTATCGTGCGATACCGGGTTTGTTGTTTATTCATTATTCTTCTGCTCCTCTGCCTCATTCATTTTATTAAACTTTTTAAGCCCGAATAAAACAGCATAGTAACTAATAACTATTGTTAATGGTAAAGACAAATACCATAATATCTCATGTAAATATTTCATCTCTTCTTATTTTAATAAACGTGAACATCATCTGATTGCATTTCATCCTCGTCAATTGGTTTATTGTTCATAGCCTTCCACACATACCAGATATAAGCAAAAACAAATGGCACCAATAATGACACATAGCTCATTGCTGTTAAAGTAAAATGACTTGATGAAGAGTTTTGAATAGTCAGTGAACTCTGTAAATCAAATGTAGATGGATAAAAGGAGGTATTATTAAATCCTGCCACCAGCAATAAGCTGAAGACAGCTAAGACTGTTCCGGCACCTGCAGCCCAGATACCCTTGGTAAAATCAGGCTTAATAATACTTGCTCCAAGTCCAAACAATACACCCACCACTCCTATCAGAAATAAGATCAGAACAACAGGCATAGCGATAAGATTGTTGAAATATTTAAATGATTCCATGTATACCACCTGTGTTTCAGGATCAACTGCAAAACCATCACGAAGCATCAACCAAATAACAAAGGTCAGAAAGAAAACCAGGAAAGGAATGGCATTATAGATCAGGTGTTTTTTTGAACGTGTAAAAATCTCCTCCTCTTTAATACTGTTCATAAAGTAAAGAAGCCCTAATACACGCGCCAGAAAGAATACCGCTAATCCCAGTGATAAATTATGCAGGTTTAAGGCAGCCTCCAATCCATGTGATTTTAACTCCCATTGTGATTGGTTCATTTCATTAACTGAAAAAGCCGAACCGGTAAAGAAGGTCGCCACAGCTGTTCCTATCAATACTGTTCCAAATAAGCCGTTGATCAATAAGAAAGTTTCATAGGTGCGGGCTCCAAATACATTATTGGGTCTAGAACGAAATTCGTATGCGATAGCCTGTAAAACAAAAGCAAATAAAATAGCCATCCAAACCCAGTAGGCACCGCCAAAACTGGTACTGTAAAACAATGGAAAAGAAGCAAAAAATGCCCCTCCAAATGTTACAAGAGTTGTAAAAGTAAATTCCCATTTGCGACCCAATGTATTGACTAACATTGTACGTTGCATATCATTTTTACCAATGGTGTAGATCAAGGTTTGTCCACCTTGTACAAACATCAGAAACACCAATAAAGCGCCCAAAAGTGATACGATAATCCACCAATATTGCTGTAATGCCAAGTGTGATAATTCTCCAAACATTAGTTATGTCCTCCTTCTTTTGGTCCGTTTTTAATTTGTTTTACCATAATTTTCACTTCAGCAATTGCAAGAGCCACAAAGGTGATAGTGAATAACCAGAATGTTATCATTACTGAGCTTGTATCAATTTTTGAAACAGCTGTCATGGTAGGCATAAGATCCTGAATAACCCAGGGCTGACGACCTACCTCAGCAACAATCCAGCCGGCCTGGCTTGCAATATAGGCCAGGGGAATGGTCCATAATGCCGTATATAGCACTACTTTGTTTGTCTCAAGCTTTTTACGGTAAATCAACCAAAGCACCACCATAAACAATAACATAAAATGCCCGCCCAGAATTACCATGATGTGGAACGCATAGAAAGAAAGTGAGATTGGCGGAACGATTTTAAAGGCATTTAACTCCAACTGTTCAGGATCAGGGTCGTAATAATTACCATATCCAAAATACCTGAAGTAGTTTTCAATCCATTCTTTATCATCAAACTTCGCTTTTAGCTCGTTGTACTTAAGCTCGTTTTCTCCTTTAGCTTCCTTAAAAGCTTTTAATGTTTGCTGGGCTTCATAGCCACGTAAAATCTTCTCTTTATATGAAATGATGTTATGTTGCTCATTACCTAACACCAGATCTTTAATACCCGGCACAAACGCATCGACCTCTAAAAAGGCCAGGTAAGATAACATGTTCGGAATTTCAATTTTCACTAAAAATTCCTGATCGGAATCCCGATTCATCGGATCATCATGTTCTTTTCCAAATAAGCCAATTGCAATTAAAGGAGCTTGTCTTTGTCCTTCATATAGGGATTCCATTGCTGCAAATTTCATTGGCTGGGTTTTAGCTACATCTCGCGCTGATCCATCCCCCGATGCAATCAGCATAACTGAAGAAACCAATCCAAAAATAGCGGCAACAACTATACTGCGTTTAGCAAATAAAACATGACGCTTTTTCAGTAAAAACCAGCTGCTGATTCCAACCACAAATAAAGCTGCTAATACATAACCGGATGTTGTCGTATGTAAAAACTTGGTAACGGCCGTTGGTGATAAGAAGACATCCCAAAAGCTTTCCATCTCATTACGAGCCGTTTCCGGATTGAATTTCATCCCCACCGGATTCTGCATCCAACCATTGGCAACTAATATCCATAAGGCCGACAAATTAGCCCCGGCAGCTGTTAACCAGGTAGCCGTCAGGTGGAACTTCTTACTGACTTTACCCCAGCCAAAAAACATAACAGCGATAAATGTACTTTCCATAAAGAAAGCCATGATACCTTCAATGGCCAGAGGGGCACCAAATATATCACCAACAAACCAGGAGTAGTTTGACCAGTTCGTACCAAACTCAAACTCCAGGATTATTCCTGTAGCCACTCCGATGGCGAAATTAATTCCAAACAGTTTCATCCAGAACTTTGTAATGCGTTTCCATTCAGGATTACCTGTTTTCACATAAATGGTTTCCATGAACGCAATGATAAAACTGAGTCCCAGGGTTAAGGGGACAAACAGCCAGTGAAACATAGCTGTAAGCGCAAATTGTGCCCTCGACCAATTGACGAGTGACAAATCGATATTTTCTAACATCTTGTATTTAATTAATGACTTATTAACTCCTCTATAACATGATTAGCCCGCTCTTCATCAGTATTGTACCTGTTTTTGAGTGTATCTCTGAAAAAGAATAACCTCAATACTGCAAACATGATAAATAACTTGATCAAAATGATCACCCATAAAGTTCGGGCCCACGGTGATAAATTTTTAAACCCATCCAGGTAGAACTGGTAAATCTTTTTTATAACATGCATTTTCCTCTAATCTCCATTCTTCACAATTCCACAGCAAAATAGTTACTTTAATTGAAACGAAACACGACAAATGTCGCTTTCAGTCAAACTTAATATACAACCAATGAAGTCAATTAATTCTTTTCAAGAAATGTGAAAAAAAATTAAAATTAAGAATTAATACAAGCTTAATATTGATTATTAATACGTTACAACTACACTCTTCGTATTAATTAAAGGTTAAATGTGATTAATTCTACTTGATATTCATTAAACAAATTTGGAAGTTAAAACGATTTTGTTCATCTTTACTTCGTATTTGAGTATTTGATTACCTCTTTACCTTTTAATATTCAAATACAGAGTATCAGTTGCATTAACGAATTATAATAACTAATTTAATAATGATTTACGAATATCCAACTGTTAAACACCCAAACCGTTGTGTTGAAGTAAATCAAAATTGTTAAACAAAAAACCCAACAAGATGACCGCAGAACAATTCAACCATCGATTATTGGGGCTCCAACAAAAAATGTTTAGCTATGCCCTTACATTAACGGCTAACGAAGAAGATGCCAATGATTTAGTTCAAGAGACAAATTTTAGAGCCCTCTCATCAAGAGAAAAATTTGTAATGAACACCAATTTCTCGGCATGGATGCATACAATTATGCGTAACTCGTTTATCAACAACTACCGCAGAAAGTACAAGATGCGCCAGGCACCAATGTTGGTCGACGAGGTTAACTACCTTTCAAACAAATACTATACGGATGATACTCCTGATGTTATCCATTATACTGGTGAAATCAGAACACAGATGGGTAAATTGGAAGGAGAATTTAAACAACCGTTAACAATGCATATGGAAGGCTACAAGTATAAAGAAATTGCAGAACAACTTGACATGCCAATTGGTACAGTGAAAAGCCGTATTTTCTTTGGCCGTAAGAAACTACAAAAGATGATCGAGTTAGCCATTGACTAACTGTTAAAATATAAAACACAAAAAAAGGTAAGCCAGTGGCTTACCTTTTTTTTATTTCCATCAACCTCATTAATTTTTTCCAATCTTATGAGCTGCTTTACCTGCTTCATCAATGATTGAAACTATTGAAATATCTTCCTTCAATCCTTCTTGCATCCAGGCATTAGGTGTAATAGAACCAATCTTAAATAATCGCTCTACTTCAGGTGCAAAATCAGCTGTTTTCAGGTACTGCTCAACCTGAAACTGGATCAAATGACCAAATGCATAATTGGATAGATATATCGGACTGTTGACCATATGAGAATATATAGCCAATATTGGCTGATCTTTTACCCCAAATACAGGTGCATAGAATTCATTCCAAATATCAATAGCAATATCTTCAACAGCAACTTTTAATTGCTCAGCAGTAGCATCAGGATTAGCATATAACCATTTCCACATACGTTGATCCAATAAAGAAACACCCATAATTTCATAGGTCGACCAAAAATTATCCAGTGTTTGCAAGGCTTCTTTCTCCGGATTATCGTTTTTCATATCAAGCAACTCCAAATCACGCTTTTGGAAAATAAAAGCTAATGCTTCTGTAAAAGCAGTATTTGGCACCCCATTCAGCATATAATAATCAACATCGTATAACGATATTGTTTGTTCAACATTGTGACCAAATTCATGGATCGCGATATTATAACCTTTATAATCCATACCTGTATCAGGAATACGTGTTCGAAGATGAGCTGTTTCTCCCTTCATTGATGCGCCCCATGCATGACCTGAACCACGAGCCGGATCAACATCAATGCGATCAGCTAAGAAAACAGCTTTCTCCTTTGTAAAACCCAGCTTCAATAACAAATTCGCCAAATCATCGTCCAAAGCTTTGGCATCTGGATAGCGTGTACGAGTAATTTTATTTAGCGCATCTTCATCAATGGAACTACGGGCTTTAAATCCATCATACCATATATCCCAGGGTTTTAAATCACGACCTAAACGTTTTTTTATTAACTCGCCAACCAGCTTTAACTCTTCTGCAGACATAAATTCCACAAATAACTTCTCTGCGTCAGCTTGTGTAATTTCCATACCGCCCGCAAACGCACGTTTTATGGCCGTATTTAAAGGTGAGTAGGCGTCCATTTCACGCATAGCATGAAAGTTATTGATAATTTGCTGGTATCGTGCAAATGGTTCGCTTTCCAATTCAACAGTTTGTCCGTCTTTATAAACGGCATTCGTATATGGATTCCATTGATATTCGCCACTATTGATAATATCTTTAGGTATGGTTTGATTGATGATACGTTTCATTACTTCGTAAACCATTGCCTGCAGCTCAAGCCCCTCAGTTCCTTTGCTATAATGAGATTTTATTTCATCACGCAAATTCCAGTGTGACAACAACACCATATCTTCAGGAAAATGAGTCTTCATTTGCTCATCTACCAGTTGGCCCATGTAAATATTGTAGTTGGCAATATACATTTCTGAGGCAGAACTAACTTCAGACACATTTTGAAGGATCTCGGCTGGAATCCTTGCCGTAAAAACATCGCCCATACGAGCATAGGCCCATTCCTGACGAGACCAGCTTGATGCATTCGCTTCTTTTTCAGTTAAACTGTAATATGGAAAATTTAAAGCAATGGTAAAAGCCAGTTTATTTCTATACAGATCAGATGTAAGGTGTGAGCCAGCACTAAAGCCACCAAAGGCCTTATCAATATCAATGATATCTCCCATTGGCTCATGCAAAGGACGCTGCAAGTCAAGGCTGATCTTATTGAAATGACCATATAAGATTTCCAGATTGCGACTAACTTTGTCAAACATTATTTCCTTTTGTGCTGCATCAGCTACAAATTGCTTTTCACAGAAAGCCTGAAAATCAGCCTCATCTCCATCAACAGTTCGCCAAAGAGATGCTGCATGCTTAACACCTCGTTTAATCATTTCAACATTGGCATCAGGATGCTTTTCAGACAGGCTTGAAACGGTGGCATCAATACGCGCATTCGTAATATTGGCGATCTCAGCTTGTTTATTTTCATTCGTACAAGGTTGTTGACAAGAAATGAAAAATGCCGTCATCACCATCAATAATAGGTATTTTTTCATGAGATATGATTTGAATAAAACAGATTGTTATTCATCAAAGCTATACAAATCAGACGTATAATAACAAGACATTTGACAGGAATTGCGGATAACAACCTTAAAAATGATGCTTACTAAAACCAATGAATAGTCTCTATAAAGGTGACTACATTAAATGTAAGAGCATGGTAAAACTCTTGGACAATTGGTACAGGATGGCTCAAAAAACGCATCTCATATTTATCAAAATAACATAAAATAACATAGCTGGCCACCTCTTAGTGGAAAGGGCTCCGATCCATACCATTTAGGGGCCTTCTTCGGGATCAACCTCGCCAGGAGCGAGGTTGATCCGAAGCAGTACCGAAGAATTACCGAAGAGGTGTCGAAGGATTACCGAAGAAGACTTCAGGAATTACCGAAGAAACCCCAAATGTTTCCGAAGATACTTGAAGGCAAATATTTCTTACTTTCTTCCTGTTTATTATTCAGCAAGTTGAATTATTGTTAAACACAACTAGCAACAACCTATTTGGATTATTTGTCGTTAAATTGCTCATTTGAATGGATATGATCAATTTTCCGGGAATAGTTACAAGTTGATTCAGGTACTTGTATGGTGGGTAGAATTATTGAATAGTCTTTTAATAATTACTACGTATATACCTGTCAGGATATTGAATCCTGACTGGTATATTAGTGCACATCCATACACTAGGTTATATAGGGCCTGCCTGTTTTCAACCACAACTTCAATTACAGGACTCACTCAACAGTAGTTGATGACCTGAACTCTATGGCAGGAGTCAACATCAGTAGGTGATTCTGAATGACCAACTATCGCCAGGCTCTGTTATAATGCAATTAGTGCTCGTTCTAAACCTATTATACAGCCTCCTTTTTCCACCGTCCTTTTTTAAACAGGTATGCTGCCAACAATGTCATCGCGGCTTCGGCAATAATTATCGCGTAAAAAGCTCCCTCTTCCTGCCAGCCTATTTGCAAGGCTAACACGTAAGCCAGTGGAATTTCAATCATCCAAAAGGCAATTATATTTATACGGGTCGGAGTCCTGGTATCGCCTGCTCCATTGAAAGCCTGTGTCATCACCATGCCTATTCCATAAAAACCAAATCCATAGGCGACAATTCGTAAACACTGTTTACCGGAGTGAATGACCGCAAGATCATCGGTAAATAAACGTACAAACCATTCGGGAAAGACGATGAATAAAATACTTAATGACCCCAGGAAAACTAAATTAATACGTGCTACACCCCAAACCGCTTTTTCAGCCCGTTCAGGCTCACGAGCCCCCAGGTTTTGACCTACCAAAGTCGCTGCTGCATTGCTAAGCCCCCACGATGGCAACAACGAAAATAAAATTATCCGTATGCCAATGGTATAACCTGCCACTACCTCACTTCCAAAATTTGAAATAATTCGAACCAGAAAAATCCAGCTTGAAGTCGCGATCAATGATTGAGCGATGCCACCCAATGAAATTTTGAGAAGATGCTTAATGCGTTGTGACTCTATGGCAAGCTTTAAACCTGACAAACGGATTCGTCCTTTACCTTTCCAAAGGATATATAGTTGATAAGCAACCGCAATTCCTCGTCCGATATTTGTTGCCACGGCAGCACCAGCTATACCCAGTTCAGGAAATGGTCCGATGCCAAAGATCAGTATAGGATCCAAGATCATATTCAGCCCGTTGGCAATCCACAAAACACGCATGGCTATCGCCGCATCTCCTGCGCCTCTGAAAATCGCATTATTAATAAACAGAAGCATGATCACCAAATTACCTCCAAACATGATCGATGTATAGGTGGATAATTCATCAACTATGATGGCTGAAGCACCCATCAAACGCAAGAGATCTTTGGCGAACACAATTCCCGGAATGGCAATTATCAAAGAAATAGCGATTCCTGTTATGATGGCCTGAAGCGCTTCTTTCGAAGCTTCCTGTTCATTTTTTTCTCCAATACGCCTCGAAACCAGGGCTGTTGTTGCCATGCTCAGACCAAAAGCAATGGCATAAATAACTGTCAGAACAGATTCGGTAATACCAACTGTAGCTACGGCATCGGCTCCCAATTTACCTACAAAGTAAATATCAACCACTGCAAATACCGATTCCATGATCATCTCTAACACCATTGGTATAGCCAGTAAAAATACGGCTCTACTTAATGGAATCCGGGTATAATCATGAGAAGTTCCGGCTAAAGCGTCTTTAAAATCGTTCCAGATATTACTCAATTTATTCTTATTTAGTTTTCGCAATAATATACTGCTATTTTGCTTAGTCATCGTGTTTTAATTTTTGTCGTAACATGAATTTTGAATGAATTATTGTTTTAAAGAATGCATCTGATGCATAAAACAATGGGGTGCAATTGCACACGATTACAGGATAAACAGCTAGTGTCATCATGGTAGAATCCTCCTTAATTAATTTGTTAAATAAAAAATGAAATGAATTGATACAATGAGACGACCTTCTTAGAAGATATAGCAGACGCTATTGGTCGGATATGAATATGTATTGCTCATTGTCATCATAATGACACAAAGTTGTGTTTAATTCATAAGAAACACAAGTACTTGAGAAAAAAACACTTAATTTTTATTTACTTTGCTTTAACCGACATCAAAAACTAATACTATGCAAGACCAAAGCCGTCTGATCTCTACAGTAAGCTATATCACCATTGTTGGCTGGATTATAGCACTAATTCTTCGTCAGAATGAAAACCCTAAAAGTGAATTAAGCCTTTTTCATATCAGACAATCCTTTGGATTGATGGTACTTTCCTTTGCAGCCTCCATAGCTCAGGTTATACTGGCTGGTATCTCACTAGGTCTAATTGGAAAAGTTATCTGGATCTGTGTTTTTGCCCTTTGGCTGATCGGATTGATTGGTGCCATTCAGGGGCGATTTTCCAAAGTCCCTTTTATCGGTGACTGGATACAGGACAATATGCGGTTTATTGGGTAAATCATAAGAACATTTCACACCATTCGTCAAATCGCTTCACCTGATGCACTCCATGCTTTAGCATCGATTTCCTTATTTTATCAATGCTTTTAGCTTTGGTCAATGCTCGACTTTTGCTATAAAATTTATCAGCAAAACAAATGATCTGTTCTTCAATTGAAAGTGGCAGCATATTTCGTTGGGGCACCGGTAACTGCTGTTTCTGAATATCAATCATTGATAATCCTGTACCTGTATGACGCTCACATACCAGTGCATGTTTGGGGTAACCTTCCTTTTCCAATAACTCACGGCCTAAATAACCATGACAGATATAGGGGTAAATGCCCTGACAATGTAAATCGGGCGCGTTAGTCATATAGATGCCAATATCATGTAGCATGGAAGCTTCAGATACAAATTGCGCATCCGCCTCCAGCTCGGGATGATTGGACACAATATCCAGAGCCTTACTACGGACGGCATAGCTATGCTCGGTTAAGGTAACCCAGAGCGGGCTACCTTCAGCATAGTATTTATTAATAATCTCTAATGGATTCACCTTTATTTATGTCGACTTTTTAATTCGCGGGCCAGATCTTCAATTCGATAGCCTTTATGAGTTAATAAAACAATCAGGTGGTATAACAAATCTGCCCCCTCATAAAGGAAGTTCTCATCATCATTCGCCATAGCACCAATAACCGTTTCAATAGCCTCTTCACCAACTTTTTGAGTTATCGTTCTTACTCCTTTGGTAAACAATTTGGTTGTATATGAACCTTCCGGCATCTCCTCTTTGCGCCTGTCAATAAAGTCCTGAAGCGTTTTTAAGAACAGGATATCATCAACTGAATTTTCTTCACCCCAGCAGGTATCAGTTCCCTTATGACAAACAGGACCAACAGGTTTTACCTTAATTAGCAAAGTATCATCATCACAATCGACTGACATAGAAACAACATTCAGAAAATTACCTGATTCTTCTCCTTTTGTCCACAAACGTTCTTTCGTGCGTGAATAAAAAGTTACTTTTCGCTCTTCTTTCGTCTTTTCGTAGGCTTCCTCATTCATAAATCCCAGCATCAGTACTTTGCTGGTGGCGGCATCTTGAATAATGGCAGGAACAAGACCGTTCTCTAGTTTATCGTAGTTAATCGTCATTATATCGTATTTATAGTTCTATAATCGAATTGGAATACCCTCTTTATTCAGGTAAGCTTTTAAGTCGGGAATTGGTATTTCTTTAAAATGAAAAATACTGGCTGCCAGTCCTGCATCAGCTTTACCTACGGTGAAAACATCTTTAAAATGCTCCATGGCTCCTGCACCTCCTGATGCAATGATCGGTATATTCAACTCATCGCTTAGTTTTGCTAAAGCCTCATTGGCGAATCCCTGCTTTACCCCATCATGATCCATACTGGTGAAAAGTATTTCACCTGCACCCCGTTCTTCACACTCCCGGGCCCATGTAAAGAGTTGTTTATCAGTCGGAATTCGTCCTCCGTTAACTGTAACAGTCCAATCATCTCCCTGCTGGTGCTTGGCATCAATGGCCGCCACAACAAACTGGCTGCCAAAATTCTGAGCCAAATCACTTATTAATTGAGGATTGCGAACGGCTGAAGAATTGACAGAAATCTTATCTGCTCCTGCGTTTAGTAAGGCATCAGCGTCACTCAACTCACTAATTCCTCCACCCACAGTAAAAGGGATGTTAATATTTCGTGCTATTCGTTTTACCAGGTCAACAAATGTTTTGCGTCCTTCGTGACTAGCTGTAATATCAAGAAACACCAGCTCATCAGCACCTTGCTCAGCGTATAAAGCCCCCAATTCAACCGGATCCCCTACTTCTTTAATTTCCACAAACTTGACACCCTTTACGGTTTGTCCATTCTTAATATCAAGGCATGGTATAATTCGTTTTGCTAGCATGTGATTCGTTATTAAACAAACTTTTCAAGTTCTTTCAGGTTAATCTTTCCTTCATATATGGCTTTCCCAAATATAACTGCGGGAATATTAGCTTCTGCTAATGATTCAATATCAGCAAGCATACTAACTCCTCCACTAGCTACCAGATATAAGTCCGGTAACTGGTCCATTATCTCTTTGTACAGATCAATAGCCGGTCCTTGCAACATCCCATCCTTACTGATATCTGTACAAATGACCTTTTTAATACCTTTATCTGTATAATCCTTAATGAAAGGGATGAGCTCCTGATCAGTTTCTTCGAGCCAACCGGTAACAGCAATTTTGTTATCCTTCGCATCAGCCCCAAGAATTATTTTTTCAGAACCATAGGTCTTGATCCAGCTCTCAAATTCCTGCGGATTCTTTACTGCAATAGAACCTCCTGTTACCATTTGCGCACCCGAATCAAAAGCGATGTGAAGATCCTCTGATGTTTTCAGCCCACCACCAAAATCAACCACCAGGTTCGTTTTACCAGCAATTCGCTCCAGCACCTTATAATTAATAATTCGCCCGGCCTTCGCCCCATCCAGATCAACCAGGTGTAAACGTGTTATGCCATGATCTTCAAATTCTTTAGCCACCTCAAGGGGATCTTCGTTGTAAACCTTTTTACTATTATAATCACCCTGGCTCAGGCGAACACATTTGGCGTCAATCAGATCAATGGCCGGTATGATGTCAATCTTATTCATTCGTCCTTATAACATTAAAAAATTAGATAATATTCGCTCACCTACGGATCCGCTCTTCTCAGGGTGAAACTGAGTTGCGTAAAAATTACCTTTATGAAGTGCAGAACTGTACGGATGGATATATTCTGTTGTGGCTGCAGTATCATCTCCCATAGCCACATAGAAACTATGCACAAAATAGACATACTCCCCTTCTAATGACTTATCAAACAGGGGTAAGTTCACATTAGTGATTTTATTCCACCCCATATGAGGAATTTTTATATTCCCCACGTTGGGCCCGGGTAACTGAAATTTCTTAACCTGTTCGTCAAAAATGCCAAGACAATCAACATCTCCTTCTTCTGAATGTTTGCACATTAGTTGCATGCCAAGGCAAATACCCAGAACAGGTTGCTTCAGATTAGTAATTACCTCGTCGAGCCCTGTTTCACGCAGGTAAGCCATTGTGGTACTGGCCTCTCCTACTCCGGGAAAAATAACTTTATCCGCTTCTTTTATCTTACGAGGATCAGCTGTTATTTCAGCCTCATAACCAAGGCGAGCCAGGGCATTCGTAACCGAGCGAATATTGCCAGCGTTGTATTTGATGATGATAATTTTCATTAAGTAGTGCTTAGTGCACAGTGCCAGGTGCATGTGCTAGTTAACTTTTGATTTTAAACTTTTAATAAGAGCATTAATCAGCATAACAATCTCATCAAGTTCCTTATCTATTTGTATATGTCTTCATTATAATTTGGTTAGTAGGTTTTACTCCTTGCACAGAGCACCAGGCACAGGACACTATTTATTTACTTCCTCTCCTATTCGCTTAACAAGAGCTGCAAATTCGTCTTTGTTAAATAATCGGGTTAGAAAAATGATCTTACCTTCTTTATCGATTAAAACATTGCGCGTAACACCTGATTTTTTATCGGCATACAAACCAAAAATATCAGCGTTATCATCCAAGCCCATAGGATAGGTGATACCTGTTGCCTCAACCATTTCAAGGGCCTTTTCTATCGGTTCGTCGCGGTCAACACCAAATACTTTTAAACCTTTATCCTTATAGGCCTGCCATATCTCCTTTTCGATATGGGGCATTTCTTTTCGGCATACGCCACACCAACTGGCTGTAAACTGAAGCATCACAACACTACCTCGTAAATCGGATAGTTTCACTGTTGAACCATCTGTTAATGGCATTTCAAAATCAGGAGCCATATCTCCAACTTTTACGATATATCCTCGTTCATCGGGTGTTTGTGCAAAGATTGATACTGACATTAGTGTAATTGCTAAAGCTATTAATAACTGTTTCATGGGTTGAAATTTTATTTTGTATTTTTTAATTAGGCGAATATGATGGTTTTATTTTTATATACCAATGTCTTTCGCTCAATATGCGCCTGAACCGCACGTGAAAGAACCATTTTCTCCACATCCTTTCCTTTCTGTACCAGACTCTGAACTGTATCGTGATGCGATATCTTTATAACATCCTGCTCAATAATAGGTCCCGCGTCCAAATCTGATGTTACATAATGTCCGGTCGCTCCAATTAACTTCACACCTCTCGAATGAGCAGCATGGTAGGGTTTAGCTCCTGCAAAAGCAGGCAAAAAAGAGTGATGAATATTAATGATCTTATCAGGATATTGCGCATTAAACTCGGGGGATAAAATCTGCATATAACGCGCCAACACTATGAAGTCGGCCTTATAATCTGCACAAAGTCGCAATTGTTCAGCCTCAACCTCCTGCTTATTCTCTTTAGTAAGCGGGAGGTGATAATAGGGAATTTCAAACTGCCGGGCTACAATTTCCAGCTCCTTGTGATTACTTATAATAAGGGGTATTTCAACATTCAACTCTTTGGCGCTATATCGCGCCAGCAAATCATATAAACAATGTGATGCCCGCGATACAAAGATGGCCATACGTGGTACCTGCGATGAAAAATTGAGCGTCCACACCATTTGCATAGGTTCGGCTATGGCACGTGTAAACACTTCTTCAATGGAATCAGCATCTATGGCAAAGCCATTTAAGTCCCATTCAACCCGCATAAAGAAACGTTTCTCCGCCTTATCGGTGTGTTGATCGAGGAAAAGAATATTTCCATTATGTGTGCTGATGAAATTAGTAACCCTGGAAACTATACCCGGCTGATCGGGACAGTGAATTCGTATTATGGCGGTGTTTTGCATGTGCTAATGTTTGTGTGATGTTGGTTAATAATTCAGGTTGTCTTCAGGCGTCTATTTAATATCTTTAATAAACGCACCTATCTTGCCGGCATCAGCGCCATGTTCTCCCAGAAGTTTAACAAAGGCACTACCTATGATTGCGCCCGAGGCATGGTGGCAAGCCGTTTCAAAAGTTGAGCGATCGCTGATTCCGAAGCCAATCAATCGTGGAGCTTTCAATCCAAGATTATTCACCCTGTTGAAATAGTCGATCTGTTTCTGCTCAACATCTTTTTTAACGCCAGTAACAGATGCGGATGAAACCACATAAATAAAGCTTTTGCTGTTGGCATCAATAAGCTTTATACGTTCATTTGAAGTTTGGGGAGTGATCAAAAAGATATTGGCGATGCCAGCTTCTTCAAACAATTGCTGATATTTCTCGTGGTATTCATCAAATGGCAGGTCAGGTAATATCAGGCCATCAACACCTATTCCTTTACACTTGGCTATAAATTCCTTAACGCCATATTTATAAACAGGATTGAAATAACCCATCAACACCACCGGCATTGAAATTGTCTGACGCATGTCTTTGATCTGCTCAAACAGCTTATTAATACTCATCCCATTTTGCAAGGCCTGTTCACTACTACCCTGTATGGTAGGCCCATCGGCCAATGGATCAGAAAAAGGCATCCCAAGTTCAACCAGGTCAGCCCCGCCATTTTCAAGCGCCTGCAACACAGGCATAGTATCATCCAGATCAGGATACCCGGCAGTATAATACACCGAGCAAATATCTTTTTTATTCTGAAAGAGTTCTTGTAATCTATTCATAGTTAAAAGTCAAAGCGTTCCATATATGTTGCCATATCCTTATCTCCTCGTCCCGATACGGTTATCACTACCGAATCATCCGGCTTGAAGCGCATTTTCTCCAAAGCAGCCAGGGCATGTGCCGACTCTAATGCTGGAATAATGCCTTCGAGCTTTGTTAACTGTAAGGCCGCATCCAATGATTCTTTATCGGTAGCTGACAAGAAACTGGCTCGTCCGGTATCAAACAAGTGGGCATGTTGAGGGCCAATACCGGGATAATCCAATCCAGCCGAGATAGAATAGGGTTCTGTGATCTGTCCATCGTCACTTTGCATTAAGTATGTCTTGCTTCCATGAATAATGCCTTTATCTCCCAATGCAATTGTAGCAGCAGTTTCTCCGGAATCAACACCCATTCCTGAAGCTTCAACAGCCACCAGTTTCACACGTTCATCATCTAAAAAGTGATAAAAAGAACCTGCTGCATTGCTGCCACCACCCACACAGGCAATCACATAATCCGGATAATCCTTATCTGTCTTTTCCGCAATTTGTTGTTTAATTTCCTCGCTGATAACCGCCTGCAAACGGGCCACCATGTCAGGGTATGGGTGCGGCCCAACAACGGAGCCAATAAGATAGAAAGTATCTTCAGGATTACAGATCCAATCTCTTAAAGCTTCATTAGTTGCGTCTTTTAATGTTCTGCTTCCTGATGTAGCCGCAACAACTTCAGCTCCTAACATTTTCATTCGTGCCACATTAGGTGCCTGTCGCTTAATATCAACTTCTCCCATGTATACAACACACTTTAATCCCATAAGAGCACAAGCGGTAGCTGTGGCTACCCCATGCTGTCCGGCCCCGGTTTCTGCAATGATGCGGTCCTTTCCCATGTGCTTAGCTATCAAAATCTGTCCCACCGTATTATTTATTTTATGTGCACCGGTATGGTTCAGATCTTCGCGTTTCAGATAAATGTTTGTTTGGTATTTTTCCGATAAGCGAGCTGCATAATACAGTGGTGAAGGACGCCCAACATAATCTTTCAGCAAAGTCCTGTACTCTTTTTGAAAGGCTTCCGAAGCAATTATCTCTTTATATACATTCTTAAGATTCTCAATATTAGGATACAGCATCTCAGGAATAAAGGCTCCTCCAAACTGACCATACATGCCTTTATCATTTACCTGATATTTATTTTTATCACTCATTATGCTTCTGTTTTTCTTAGTTCATCGATAAAATCAGATAGTAAGCTGATATCTTTCACTGCTGGTCTTATCTCAAATTTGCTATTGACATCTATCGCCTTCAGGTTCAAATTTTTTATCTCTAAAATATCATTAACATCTTCAGGTCCAATGCCACCACTTAAGAACACAGGTCGAGCATTGTTGTAATTTTCAAGCAAGCTCCAGTCGAATTTCTTCCCGCTCCCTCCAAAAGCTTTCGTCTGTGTGTCAAATAAAAAGTAATCGCAATAATCCTGGTAACGACGTGTCTGTTGAAAGTCAAAATCTTCATCAACACGAAATACTTTCATCACTCTTGCACCGCTTTGTTTAAGTAAAAAACAAAGCTCAGGTGATTCATCCCCGTGCAATTGAATAATATCCAGTCCAAAATGAATGCGTTTTTCATTGATGACTCTCTCACTGGCATTTACAAAAACTCCGACTTTCTTAGTGTTAGCACTAAATTCAACTTCAGGTTTCTGTTCAACATAGCGTGGCGACTTCTTATAGAAGATAAAACCAACATAATCAGGTTTCAACTCCAAAAGCTCATTGATATTTGAGCTATCGCGCATGCCACATACTTTTATTTCGGGAATTCGGTTCATGGTCTAGTGATCTGTGCTTATACAGTTTCAGCTTTAATTCGAATAGCTTTTGCAAATTCCTCAAAAGACTTTGCAGGATCGTCAGTTTTCATAAAATTCTCTCCGATAAGGAAACCTCCAAACCCTTTCTTTCTCAGGAAGAAAACATCTTCAGGTGAATGTATTCCACTTTCCGATATTTTTAGTTTATCATCGGGCAGTGAAGCAGCCAATTGAACAGATTGCTCCAGGTCCACTTTGAAGGTCTTTAAATTGCGATTATTTATTCCAACCACATCAACAAACGGATTTAAGCATTCTGTTTCTTCCGGGGCATGAAGTTCCATCAACACCTCCATTCCCAAGTAATTAGCCAGGGCACCTAATTCTTTCGCCTTATTTACATCCAGAATTGAAGCGATTAATAAGATCGCACTTGCGCCAATAGCTTTGGCTTCATATACCTGATAGGGATCAATTATAAAGTCTTTTCGCAATATTGGAATGCTCGTTATTTGGCGAGCAGCCGTCAGGTCATTATTACATCCACCAAAAAACTGTTGGTCGGTAAGGACAGACAAAGCTGATGATCCCGCCTTTTCATACCCTGAAACAACATCTTCGATTCCGGCTTTATCATTAATAACACCTTTTGATGGCGACTGTCGCTTAAATTCGGTTATAACTCCTGACTTTTCCGGGCTGGTTATTGAGTTTTTCAATGAAGGAACAGCTTCATTAAACATTGGTTTGTCCATCAACTCTTCTACCGAAACTAACTTTATGGCATTTTCAACCTCAATTATTTTTTGAGCTACTATCTTATCAAGAATATTCATTTCTTTATTTCTTAAAGTACATTACCATATCTATTACATGCTCAACAATGTCGACATAACATTAGCAGCCTTTCCTTCCAGTAAAGACTTTCGTGCTTCTTCTATATTGCTTTCTAATCCTTTCTCAGGATTGTAACAATTCAATGCTAGTCCGGCATTTGCAATTACCACATTATTTTGTGCATCAGTACCTTTGCCTTCAAGTACCCTAATAAATATCTCAGCCGCGTCAGGCACGGTGTCTCCTCCAAATATTTCATCTGGTTTAATTTGATTCATATTAAAATCAGCCGGAGAATAGATCTGCTCCCCTGCATTGGTGATAGCCTTAAAGTCGCCAGTCAGGGACACTTCATCGTACCCATCTAATGCATGCACAATAACATATTGTTTACTTGTTTGCTGATAAATGTATTGATACACACGTGCCAGTTCAAGGCTAAAGACTCCTACCAGCTGATGTTCCGGGAATGAAGGATTGACCATAGGACCCAGCATGTTGAAGAAGGTTTTCAAGCCCAGTTCTTTTCGAATTGGTGCCACTGCTTTCATTGCAGGGTGAAAAAGGGGTGCATGCAGAAAACAGATATTGGCCTTATCCAACTGCATCTTTAAGGTTTCTTCATCATTGGTAAAGCGATACCCCAGGTATTCCATTACATTAGACGATCCACATGATGATGACACACCATAGTTGCCATGTTTAGATACTTTGGCACCAGCACCCGCTACCACGAGTGAGGCCAGAGTTGACACATTAAAAGTATTTTGACCGTCACCACCGGTTCCGCACATATCTATGGTTCTGAAATCAGATAAATCAATTCGCAGACACAAATCCAATAAGGCATCTCTAAAACCTGACAATTCTTCAACAGTTACCGGCCTCATCATAAACACGGTAAGAAATGCCACTACTTCAGATTTATTGTAAGATTCTTTAGCTATGTTTATCAAAACCTGACGCGCTTCATCTCTGGTGAGCGTCTTGTGGTTAAGAAGTTGTTTTATGGTTTGTTTGATATTCATATTTTAAGGACTTGTGACCAGCCAGTTGCGCCGGTTAAATTGTTAATATTCCCTTATATTCAGAATTGACAGTGCACTACGATCTCCTTTTATTCAACCGTCTCTTATCTTTCAATCCAGTTTCGGATCATTTCTTTACCATACTCAGTAAGCACTGATTCAGGATGAAACTGCACACCATGCAGATCGTAGTCTTTATGCATGAGGCCCATTATTTGCCCCTCGGCCTCTTTGGATGTTATCAACAGTTCGGCAGGCAGATCTTCTTCATTCACCACCCAGCTATGATAGCGACCAGCGCTAAAGGTTTCCGGTAATCCTTTAAAAATATATTCAGCATTGTTAGTGATCGTTACAGGTGTTGCTACTCCATGGTAAACTTTATTCAGGTTGCGTATACTGCCGCCAAAAACCTCAGCTATTGCCTGACATCCCAGGCATACTCCTAAAATACTTTTTGATGGGGCATAGGTCTTTATCACTTCCTTTAATATCCCGGCTTCATCGGGTATACCGGGACCTGGTGATAATAATATCTTATCATATTTGTCAACGTCTGCAACGCTTATTTCATCGTTTCGAAACACATCCACCTTCTGGTCAATAATTTCTTCAATATAATGAACCAGGTTATAAGTGAATGAATCGTAATTATCTAAGACTAGTATTTTCATAATATTTAGTTTCTGGCTGCCGGCTGTTAACTTATAGCGATCTGCAGCTTTAAAATTATTATCCTAAGTTGAGAAACTGACATTCAAGGAAAACCTTGTAGCTTCAGCTTCTATCCTTACCTGTTTTAAAACTCCTCAGCCAACTGAATTGCTTTTTTAAGAGCCCCCAGTTTGTTATTAACCTCCTGTAATTCATTTTCTTCTTTAGATTCGCTGACAACACCGGCACCTGCCTGGTAAAAAAGTGTATTGCTTTTACTTAAGAAAGAGCGTATCATAATGGCCTGATTAAAGCTGCCATCTAATCCTATGTTGCCAATACATCCTCCATAATAACCACGATTTTGGTTTTCAATAGAATCAATCAATTGCATTGCTTTATATTTAGGAGCTCCTGATAAAGTACCTGCCGGAAAGGTGTCAGCCATGACTCTTGATGCAATGGAACCTTTTTGAAGTTCACCACTTACATCAGATACCAGGTGCAATACATGCGAATAATATTGCACCTCCTTATAGGTATTGACTTTTACGTTTTCACAATTTCGACTTAGATCATTCCTTGCCAGATCGACCAGCATAACATGTTCTGCATTCTCTTTTGCATCCTGGCTCAGCTGAATGGCTAACTCCTGATCTTTAGCATCGTCACCTGTACGTTTAAATGTTCCGGCAATTGGATTGATGGTAGCCACATTGTTATCAATGATCAATTGCGCTTCAGGCGAAGAACCAAATATTTTGTATGCACCGTAATCAAAATAAAACAAGTATGGGGACGGGTTTATATTTCGTAATGCTCTGTATACATTAAATTCATCACCTGCAAATTGCTGCCTGAACTGACGCGACAACACAATCTGAAAAACATCTCCACGGAAACAATGTTCTTTCCCTTTCGTCACCATCTGCATAAATTCATCATCTGTCAGGTTTGACTTTTCATCATTTGATGGTTTGAATTGAAAGCTAGGAATAGTTCGATTGTAGAACTCCTCAATAATTGAGGATGCAGCTGAAGACTCTCCATCCTGAAGATTTTCTATCAGGTATAGTTGATTAGTGAAGTGATTAAAAGCCACTATGTACTTATAGAACGTATATCTTAGTTCTGGAATTGAATGCTCTCCTTTCTTTTCTGCATTAAACTTAAGCGTATCAAAATACTGAACTGCATCAAAAGTAGAGTAGCCAAACAGGCCATTGACTTTTATGGGGCATTTGCCATTTTCAACCTTAAAACGCTGAATAAACGAATTTAAAAGCTGAGGAACATTATTCTCACTTGTCACTTCAACGGGCTCCAGATCCTTATGTGCCTCTCCCTGTTTAACTTGTCCTTTATCAGCTACAAACTCATAAAGCGGATTAAAACATATGAACGATAAAGAATTACTACTCCCATGATAATCACTACTCTCAAGAAGAATCGTATTCGGGTAGTCATCACGAAGCTTCAAGTATAAACTAACAGGGGTAGTCACATCAGCCACATTGGCCGGTATTGGTGTTGCTATGGTTTTTATGTGTATTGAATCCATGGTATGCTAAATTTACGTAATAAAAAAAGGCTTACCGAGAGTCTCGGTAAGCCTTTTGTTCATATCTTTTACATATACGACGGTTGCCCTTAACTCTCGGTTGAAAGAAAAGTATAATGCCACCAGCCTTTATGTGTTAAAATCAAATTCATGTCTTGCTTTTGCAATTGTATGTCACAAATATTTGGAATAAAATTTTTAAAAACCAAACATCAAATTACATTTTTACTGAATACACGTAATTTTTCTGTTATTTTTACAATATAACATACTAACCTATATCAAGTTAATAGCATGACTCCCTACCGCTTTAAAAAAAACGTAATAAAAACCGGTCGAATACTATTATTCGCAATATTTATAATACCCCAATTTTATTTACTCTTTGGCGGGCAGACCTCAAAGGGTGAATTCATTGGTAATAAGAGCAATAGTGCCACTTCAGTTGGCACTGGCGTCAGCTACGGCAGTTATCAAACTTACATTTATGGATACCAGGTAGATGAAAAAGAATTTACCATCGAGGCTTCTGATCTATATATTAGCAACTTTGAAGATGTTCAAATAGTGTATAACACTCACTACCCAGACCACTCGGCTATAAAATCATTTAGTGGTCTTTTTTTGATGAGAACAATACTTTTGATTTGTAGTGTAATAGTATTCGAATCTATAGTTAGTTTATTTCTGAAGGATTATTAAAAATGGTGATCTGAAATCACTTTTGAAATCAAATCACCATCACTCAGGTAAAATTAAAGGGTTGAATGTATATCTAACTCAGGAAACAGAAACATTCAACCCGGGGAACATAACTAACTAAAAGGTAATTAAGCCTGTTTTCACATCGTACATAGCACCAACAATGGTGATCTCTCCATTATCGGCCATTTCTTTCAAGACTGCACTTTGTGATGTTATATTTTCTATTGTAAGCTCAACATTTTTGCTGGCTACATTATTAACAAATTCGATATTGCCCGAATTACGATCTTCTCCCTCAGCAGTTGTTGTTTGTTCAACAGCAGGTTTGATTTTGCCAAGCATTTGTGTAAGGTTACCCAACTTAGCGTCATCACAAGCTCCTTTCACGGCACCACATGAGGTATGTCCCATTACAATAATTGCTTTTGCTCCTGCCAGTTTACAGGCAAATTCAAGACTACCTAAAATATCCTCATTCACGATATTTCCTGCTACGCGTGCATTGAATATATCTCCAATTCCCTGGTCAAAAACTACCTCAGTTGGAATACGTGAATCAATACAGCTAACTACAGCAGCAAAAGGATATTGACCACCAGCTGTTTCTTCTACTTGTTGAAGCAGATCCCGATTCAATTGCTTCTTCTGAACAAAGCGCTCATTACCCTCTTTTAATAATTCGACGGCTTGTTCCGGGCTTATCAATCCCTGCGATTGTGCTGTTTGTGTTATTGTACTCATATTCTTGATTTTTCTGGTTTTCACTAACTTTACAAATACAATGCTTATGTCTCATTTAAAGCAAACTCGACTGCTCTGCGTTGATTCTGAACGCCCTTCTTCTCCCTGCTCTTTATCTCAACTTCAATATCACGGTATCTGGCACTTGTCTTAAACTCCTCTATTATCTCAATCACATCATGACAAATATTAATAGAACGACTTGCATCAATAATGATTTTTGACCCATTTGGCACCTGACCAAGTGTATTTAAGATACTTGCTTTGTTAATGAAGGTAACATCTTCTGCCAGCTCCAGGTGCAAGACACGATCTTTCAAATGCTTACCTTCTTCGAATAAGAACGGCTTTTTGTAGTTATTATACAAGATATACATAACAGCAACAACCAATCCCATTACAATACCTATCAGCAGATCTGTAAAAACGATCCCAAGAATGGTTACCATAAACGGAATAAAGTGTTCTTTACCCAGGGCATACATCTGCTTAAACAATACTGGCTTGGCGAGTTTATATCCAACTACAAATAAAATTGCCGCCAGACTGGCCAAAGGAATCAGATTCAAAAGCTTTGGTATAGCCAATGCAGTCAAGAGCATTATCACACCATGTAAAATAGCTGCCATCTTAGTTTTTCCTCCTGACTGAATATTAGTTGAACTGCGAACAATCACCTGTGTAATAGGTAAACCTCCTATTAGTCCGGAAATAATGTTTCCAATTCCCTGAGCTTTTAATTCACGATTGGTAGGAGTAACACGCTTCTGTGGATCTAACTTATCTGTAGCTTCCAGGCAGAGTAGTGTTTCTAAACTAGCAACAATCGCAATGGTTGCAGCAATTAACCATACAGAAGGATTGAATATCTGACTAAAATCAGGAGTGGTAAACTGGCCGAAGAAACCAGATATACTGCTTGCTACAGGTATAGCAACAACCTGATCGGTTTTTAAGGCGAAAGATGGCATAGATTGAAATACCATATTTAAGATAATTCCCAATGCAACAACAACCAATGGTCCCTGAATTACATTAAACAATTTTATCTTTTTCATAAATGGGCGCTCCCATAGTATTAATACGATCATGGATAAAATTGTTATTATAGCAGCTCCCGGACTGATCGCCTCAAACATATAGTACAATTCTGAGAGTGTATTGTGTCCATCAGGCTGAGTAAAAGCCAAACTACCTTGATAATCTTTATCATAGCCTAAACTGTGCGGTATTTGCTTTAGGATAATAATAATACCGATACCTGAAAGCATTCCTTTAATTACCGATGAGGGAAAGTAGTACCCGATAATTCCCGCTTTGGCATAACCAAGAATTAATTGTATTACACCGCTAATTACAACAGCAGCTAAAAAAATCTCAAACGAACCCAGTTCGCTAATGGCCGATAATACAATTACAGCTAATCCTGCTGCAGGACCACTTACTCCAAGTTGGGAACCACTCAAGGCTCCAACAACAATACCTCCAACTATACCTGCTATTACACCTGAGAATAACGGTGCTCCAGATGCTAAAGCGATTCCAAGACAAAGTGGAACCGCGACTAAAAACACAACTATTGAAGCAGGAATATCATGCTTTAAGTTGCCCAGTAAACCTTTCTTTTGTGTGACACTCATTCTTTCAATTCTTTTAATTAATTCCAATTAACTGTTTCCCGGTCAACAGTGCCTTTAAAAATTAAACATAGCAACAAATTCGACCACAAAGCTATTACTTTTTGTTATAATAGCAATACTATCTTTTAAATTTATCTTACTATAACAACAAAACTCCTAAACTTGTTCAAAAAAAAGTTTACTTTTGTTGTAAATCTTTTTGCAATTATGTCTATTGGAATTAAAATAAGCCTGAACGACAAGCTGTACCTGCGCGATCCTCAAGAAACATCGCTAGGTCAGAACATTATTAAACACAGCATCTTACTAATTGATGAAATAGGTTTTGAGGCTTTTACATTTAAAAAGCTGGCCATTAAAATGAACTCAACCGAAGCATCGGTATACCGATACTTTGAAAATAAGCATTTGCTGCTGCTTTATTTAGTATCGTGGTATTGGGAGTGGGTAAGCTACCTTATCGATATTAATACCATGAATATCAATTCGCCGGTTGATAAATTGAGGATAATAATCAGTACACTTGTTTTTGCTTATAAAGAAAACCCGGCTATCGACTATGTCAATGAAAGTGTTCTTCATCGGGTAATTATTGCCGAAGGAACAAAGGCCTATTATACTAAGGAGGTTGATAAAGAAAACACAGTAGGCTTTTTCTCCAACTATAAAATGTTATGCGAGAAAGTAGCCAGTGTAATATCTGAGGTTAATCCTGAATTCCCATACCCACGAGCTTTGGCAAGTAATATGTTTGAAATGGCCAATAGCCACAGTTATTTTGCCATTCATTTGCCACGTTTAACAGATGTGAAAGTAAAAGATGAGAACTATGAAGAGGTAAAAGACATGTTGGAGCATTTTGCCAATTCATTGCTATCAATCAAATAGATTTGTTTTACCATACTGATAAAGCAACATAAATAATAAAGAAAAGCCGCTCAGGGATTAACCCGAGCGGCTTTTTTGCTAACTCAATAAAAAATAATTATTCAACATCCCATACATCACCAGAGTGAATCAGGTCATTGAATGATTTTACTTTAGACCTTTCCTGAACTTCTTCCAGCTGTTGTTCCACACACTGATCATACACAGGTGCTTTAACCGAGCGAATAACACCCAAAGCAACAGGATATTCAGGGTACTCCATATCAGCTAATTTCAAATGAAGGGTAATGTCGTCACAATGAGCATCGTGCACCAGGATATCATCTTCTGTAATTCCATCTTCACCAATGGTCACTACCTTAAGGTTCAACCCTTCAAGCATCAAGCCCTTATTATTTTCTTTACCGAAAATCATTGGTTTACCATGCTCAAGTTTGATGGTACGATCTGCTGAAAAGGCTTTATCAGTAATGGCATTGTGGGTTTTATCATTATAGATCACACAATTTTGTAATACCTCTACAATTGAAGTCCCTTCATGCTTGGCAGCCTCTTCCAGCATCACAACGGAGTGCTTAAGATCTTTGTCGATACAGCGGGCAAAGAACTGTCCACGTGCTCCAATACACAACTCACCTGGTCGGAAAGGTGCTTCAACTGTTCCAAAAGGTGATGTTTTAGAAATAAAACCACGCTTGGAAGTCGGCGAATATTGTCCTTTTGTCAGACCATAAATCTGGTTATTGAAAAGGATAACATTAATATCAATATTACGACGAATGGTATGAATGAAATGGTTACCACCGATCGCCAGTGCATCACCATCACCGGTGATTTGCCACACTTTCAACTCAGGATTTGCCACTTTAACACCTGATGCGATAGCAGATCCACGTCCGTGAATTGTATGGAATCCATAGGTTTCCATGTAATATGGGAAACGAGATGAACAACCAATACCTGATATTACTGCTACTTCTTCTTTTTTATATCCTAAAGAGGCCATTGCTTTCTGAACAGAATTAAGAATGGCATGGTCACCACATCCCGGGCACCATTTTACACTTTGGTCGCTTTTAAATTCTGTGAATTTTACTTGACAATTTTCAGCCATTTTTTACTCCTCCAGCAATGTTTTAAAATGTTCTTTTAATTCTACAACCGTAAATGGCTGCCCCTGTACTTTATTATAACGCAAAGTTTGAATATCAGGAAAATTCATTGTCAGGTAGTCAGCAAATTGACCAAGGTTTAACTCACATACAACGATCTTTTTGTAGCGTTTTAATACTTCGTGAGTATTACGTGGTAAAGGCTTGATATAGTTGAAATGTGCCAAAGCTAACTTATGACCCTCATTTTGAAGTTCGTCAACAGCAGTAAATAAATGACCGAATGTACCACCCCAGCCAACAACCAGAGTATCAGCATCCACATCTCCCAATAATTCCAGTTCAGGAACAACATTGGCTATTTTCTGTACCTTTTCCTCACGAATTTCAACCATTCGCTGGTGGTTCAACGCATCGTGTGAAACAGCACCTGAATGCTCATCTTTCTCCAAACCACCAATACGGTGCTCCAGACCTGGTGTTCCAGGAACTGCCCAGAAACGTGATAATTTTTCAATATCCCGCTTATATGGATGCCAGTCTTTATCATTAACATCTGCCTTAGGTACATTAATTGATGGCCATTCTTCCAGGTTAGGAAGCAACCAAGGCTGTGTACCATTGGCAAGGAAACCATCAGTTAATAAAATAACCGGGGTCATATGTTCAACAGCTATTTTCGCAGCATAGAATGCGTAATCGAAACAGTTAGTTGGAGAGCTGGCTGCAATAACTACAGCAGGACTCTCACCGTTACGACCGTAAAGCGCCTGCATTAAATCCGATTGCTCGGTTTTTGTTGGCAGCCCGGTAGACGGACCTCCACGCTGTACATTAACAATTACCAGTGGTAATTCTGCAATAATGGCTAAACCAATAGCTTCGCCTTTAAGTGCTAAACCAGGACCAGAAGTAGTTGTTACCGCCAAATCACCGGCAAAACTGGCACCAATTGAAGTACAGATACCAGCGATTTCATCCTCGGCCTGAAATACTTTAACACCAAGATCTTTTCTCGCGCTTAATTCCTGCAGGATCTCAGTTGCCGGAGTAATAGGGTATGAACCTAAGAACAGCTCTAAACCACTTTTCTCTGCAGCTGCTAAAAATCCCCATGCAACAGCGACATTTCCACTAAGGTTTCTGTATTTACCTTTTTTAATGTCTGCAGGGTGAATATGATAAGAAGGAGTTAATGCCTGGATGATATTACCATAGTTATATCCATCTTCAAGCACTTTAATGTTTGCATCAACAACCAATTGATTTTTAGCAAACTTCTTCTTTATATAGTCTTTCGTATGGTCTAAGGGACGATCAAACAACCAGTAAACCAAACCAAGCGCATACATATTCTTACTTCTAAGAATACTCTTATTGTCAAGACCCATATCTTTCAAACTCTCTTTCGTCAGAGTTGTTATTGGTGCCTTTACAATATTGAAATCACCCAGTTTACTTTCTGTAATCGGATCGTTGGTTTCGTAACCCGCTTTACGAAGGTTCTTTTCATCGCAACTGTCCACATCTAACACAACCGTACCACCCGGCTTCATCCATTTAGCATTAGCCTTTAAAGCTGCAGGATTCATCGCCACCAGCACGTCACAATAGTCGCCCGGAGTATAAACTTCGGTATGTCCGAAATGCACCTGAAAACCCGACACACCACTAATGGTTCCCTGAGGGGCGCGAATTTCAGATGGATAATCTGGAAATGTTGATATATCATTTCCGAAAATTGCAGAGGTGTAAGAAAACAAAGTTCCTGTTAGCTGCATACCGTCGCCGGAGTCGCCAGAAAACCTTACTACTACTTCATCTCTTTCAATTACTTTTGACCTTTTACCCATGATTGACAAGGTTCTGATTTGTATCTATATATTAAAACAAAGTTAAGCAATCAATAAAAAGGAAATCAATGTTAAAAAGCAATTTCTCATCAACATTAATTTCCTCTTGAATACGGGAGTAAAGGTAGAGATATGGGTATGCCAACATATTGACATTTGTCATGTTTAACCTCTCAATACCTTGTGTTATACAACACATTTTAAATAACTAACACGAGAGTTCGACGTATTTCAACAATCTATAACTTTATATGAAAGATTAATTAAATGTTATAAAATTGCATTGTATTTTTGCGCAAATTATTCTTCAATAAACAAACTAAAATAATTTTCCAATGTTTGTTTACCGGGTAATAATAGTAAAAGAAATAACATATGGCATTAATTAAAACAGTAAGGGGCTTTACGCCAAAAATTGGCAAGAACGCTTATCTGGCAGAAAACGCAACCATTATAGGCGATGTTGAAATGGGTGATGATTGCAGTATATGGTTCAATGCAGTTTTGCGTGGAGATGTAAATTCAATACGAATTGGTAATAAGGTAAATATTCAGGATGGTTCAGTTTTGCATACGCTTTATCAAAAATCAGTAGTGGAAATTGGCGACAATGTTTCTATCGGGCACAATGTTACCATTCACGGCGCTAAGATTGAAGATAATGTATTAATAGGGATTGGAGCAACGGTTCTTGACCATGCTGTTATTGGTTCTAACTCCATTATTGCAGCTAATTCGCTGGTGCTGACCGGTACAATAGTAGAGCCAAACAGTGTTTATGCCGGAGTGCCTGCCAAAAAAGTAAAAGATATCGAACCGGAGCAATCACGGGAGATGGTGCAAAAAATAGCTAATAACTATTTAATGTATGCCGGTTGGTTTAAAGAAGATGCTGAAGAAAAGTAATCACATGCTATCAGCTGGTTTCTATCGGCTGATAGCTTTGCCTACAAAACAACATGCTCTACATTTAGCTCTCCTTCAAAAAATATCCCGGCAGTTTGTTTAAACTTCTTCGTCTGTTCTGTAGTATAAAAATGGACCGTTCCACCCTTACTACATTTTTTTTCCATTTCAGGATGACGCATTAAATAGTCTTTGAGGCTCTCACCTACAATATCCCCCTGTTCGACTACATTAATGGCATCAGGCAGATGCTTTCTGATTTTATCCATCAATAATGGATAGTGTGTACAGCCAAGAATAAGCGTATCGATCAGGCTGTCTTTGGTAAGTATCCTTTTAATATGCTGATCAACGAAGTAATCAGCCCCCTCCTTTTTAAATTCATTATTTTCAACCAATGGCACCCACATGGGGCAGGCTTCCTGTGTAACAACTACTTCAGGAAACAATTTATTTATCTCAATAGGATAGGACTCAGATTGAACAGTTCCAACAGTCCCCAAAACCCCGACATGTTTAGACTTGCTTAATTGATCAACCATTTCTATGCTTGGTCTGATAACTCCCAGAACACGTCTTTCAGGGTCAATAAGAGGCAGGTCCTTTTGCTGAATATTGCGCAATGCTTTCGCTGAGGCGGTGTTACAGGCCAGAATAACGAGATGCGCGCCCATATCAAACAGCTTCTTTACAGCCTCTAAGGTGTATTCATAAACTACTTCAAACGACCGGGTACCATAAGGGGTACGGGCATTGTCGCCAAGATATATATAATCGTACTGTGGTAAATGATGCCGGATTTTATCTAATACCGTTAACCCGCCATAACCAGAGTCAAAAACTGCAATCGGACCAGCTTGCTTCATAACAAATTAATAAAGTATTAAAGATACAAAAGCGGGTGACTATACATAGTCACCCGCTTTAAAAAAATATAAGGTTCGTTTACTGAACGCCTAACTTAGCTTTTACTAAAGGTGCACAGTCAACACTTTTATCTGAATGATAAACGACAACCTGAGTACTGATATCAAAGATATAAACTAAGCCTTGTTCCTGGCCCACTTCTTCGATTGCTTTCTGTACTCTTACAATAATTGGCTGTAGTAATTGCTGCTCTTTCTGACCTAATGTCTGCTGAGCCATTTGACTATATTGTTGCATACGCTGCTCATAATCCTGGATCTCTTTCTCTTTTGTAGCACGAATCAAATCAGGTAAAGAATCACGTTGAGCCATATAGTCATTGTATTTACCTTGTAAATCCTGCTGCATTACTTGTAATTGCTCTTGCAATTTAGTTGCTTCAGACTGCAATTCCTGATCAGCTGCAATTTTATCAGGTAATTCAGAAACCATCTGCTGAATATTAATGTGACCGAATTTTAAATCCTGAGCCTGTACTTTACCTGCAAATGCAACTGCAGCGATAACTACTAATACTTTTAATAACTTCATATTTTATTTCTTTAATTTCGTGATTACTGAATACCTAGCTTAGCTTTAACAAGAGGTGCTACGTCAATGCTTTTATCTGAAGCGAATACCGGAACTCTACTGGTCATCTCAAAGATATATAAAAAACCCTCTTCGTCACCAACTTCCTGAATGGCAGTCTGTAGTTTTTGAATTATCGGAGCCTGCAATTCATTTTGTTTGGCCTGAATTTGCTGCTGCGATAAGAGATAGTAATTCTGAACCTTTTGATTTAATTCTATTAACTCCTGTTCTCTCGCGGCTCTGTCTGTTGAAGATAAGTTTGGAGCGTCAGTTTGATAGGCCTGTTGCTTTGCTGTTAAATCCTCCTGCATGGTTAATAGCTGCGATTCTTTTTCTTTAAACTCAGCTTCCATTTGAGTTTCAACAGCTTTCAATTCAGGCATTGCCTGTAATATCTCTGCACTATTAATATGTCCAAACTTCATAGGTTGCTGTGCATTAACAGCTCCTGCAGCCATTAAAAACAATACAACCAGTGTGTAGTAAATTCTCATATCTTAATTTTTAGTTATTCACTTTTATATCCAAGTTCAATAAGCACATCATCACTTATGTCATACTTAGTATCAACATACATAATGCCCATTCCTGAGGCTTTATCAAATACAGCTGCAATGTTGTTTTCTTGCGAAATATCAAGAATAGCATTGTAAATTTCATCCTGTATAGGCTTTATAAGAGCTTCTCGCCGCTTAAACAATTCACCCTCCTGTCCAAAATAGTTTTGCTGTAGTTGCTTGGCAAGCTTCTCTTTTTCGATGATTTCATTCTCACGTTTGGTTTTCATCTCATTCGATAGAAAAACATTTTCTGCCTGGTAGTTTTTGTATAGCTGCGCTATTTCGTCAAAACGTTGTTCTACTTCAGCCTGCCATTTGGTTGATAATTGTGTTAATTGCTCATTGGCAGCTTCATAGGCCGGTACATTACGTAAAATATACTCTGAATCGACAAATGCATACTTTTGAGCAAACGTCAATTGCCCAATAAATAACAATGATAATAATACGATATTTCTCATAGCTCAATAAATTTGTACGCCAAATCTAAACAAAAATCAAACCAAACTAATATCTAACTCATTATTAGAAGCTTTGACCAATAACAAAGTGGAATTGACTGCCTCCGGCGTTACTACGGTAGATACTATCGTCGAATCCATATCCCCAATCAATACCCATCAGTCCGAATATCGGAAGGAAGATACGTAAACCTATACCCGCCGAACGTTTCAACTCAAATGGGTTATAGTCTTCATATTCACTCCAGGCATTACCGGCTTCAAGAAAAGCAAGGGCAAAAACTGTAGCTGATGGTTGAAGTGCTAATGGATAACGAAGTTCCATGGTTAGCTTATTATATATGTTACCATCATATGAACCTCTTGTGTTATATGGTGTCAATGATGAATTTTCATAACCACGCAAGCCAATTGTTTCACTACCATACATACTAAATCCGGCCATTCCGTCACCCCCAAGAACAAACTTCTCAAAAGGTGATTGAAGATCCTTGTTATAGTAACCCAGGAATCCCATTTCCATTTTACCCATAACTACCAATTTACGGGCAGCATCAATTGGTTTGTAAACCGCACCTTTGAATGTCCACTTGTGATATTCTATTTTCTGATATTTTTCTTCGTCAGTGGCATTACTCCAGTCGCGGTCTTCTTCAAACATTGACCATGGTGGAGTAAATTCCAATCCAACGGAAAAGTCAGATCCTTCACGTGTATATATCGGGTTATCAATGGAGCGACGGCTTAACATCACCTTAAAATTCAGGTTATTGGAAATACCGTTCTGCATAATAAAGTAGTTCCAGTCAAGCAGGTCATACCTTTGATAACTTACTTCAGTATATAATGAGAAGTAATCGTCAGGCCAACGAAGACGCTTACCAAATCCAAGCGACATACCTGTGATTTTCATGTGCTGGTCAATCTGATCAGGATCCTGATAACCGAAACCACCACCATAACCATAACCGCCACCGTAGCCATAACCACCACCCAGACTGTAGCGAGGATCGTAGTAACTCGAGCTTACTCCGGTTTGTATCGAATGGTAAATAGAGAAACTTAATGAGTTTGGTTTCTTACCACCTAACCAGGGCTCGGTAAATGATAAGCTATAAGACTGGTAAAATTTACCGTTTGTCTGAGCTCTTAAAGACAGGGTTTGTCCATCCCCTGTTGGAAGAGGTCTCCATGCTTCTTTATTGAAGAAGTTACGCATAGAGAAGTTTGTAAACTTCAAACCTAATGAACCTACAAACATTCCGGCACCCCAACCACCTGATAACTCAATCTGGTCATTGGCTTTTTCCTCAAGCTGATACACCAGATCAACAGTACCGTTATCAGGATTTGGCTGAACATCAGGAGAAATATTCTCAGGATCGAAATGTCCAAGCTGAGCCAACTCACGAACAGTACGAATTAATTCTGATTTACTGAATAACTGTCCAGGCTTTGTTCTTACCTCACGACGCACTACATGTTCGTGTGTTTTAGTATTACCACGTATAATTACTTTATTAATGGTAGCCTGTTGTCCTTCGTAAATACGCATTTCAATATCAATCGTATCTCCACGCACACCTGTTTCAACGGGTGAAATATTAGAGAAAAGATAACCTTGATCCATATATAGGTTATGAACCGCGTCTTCATCACTGATCAGACGTTCGTCCAGATATGTTTGATTAAACACATCGCCCTTCTTAATTCTTAAATTATAGTCTAATAATTCAGAGGGATAAATAGTGTTACCAACCCAGCTGATGTCTCCAAAATAATACTTTGTACCTTCATCAAGTACCAGTTTTACATCGACCGTATTATCTTCTATGTTTTTTGAAACTTCTTCCACAACAATACGGGCATCACGATATCCCATCTCATTGTATTTGCCAATAACAGCAGCTAAATCCTCTTCGTACTTCTCAACAACAAACTTTTTACTTCTGAAGAAATTAAGAACTTTACCTTTTTCATTGGTTTTCTTCATTGTGCGATTAAGCTTACCGTCACTTAATACAGTGTTACCCTCGAACGTTAAGGAGTTAACTTTTACTTTATCTTTCTTATCAACGTTGATTTCAAGTGTAACGTGATTTGGTTTCGAAGGGTCATCCTTTTGAACAATGTTAACTTCTGTGTTGTAAAACCCTTTATCAACAAAGTGGCGTGTAATATATTTCTCTGCACGATCAACCATAAATGGCGTTACCTGCGAGCCTCTCATCATTGCCACTTTTTCCTCAACAGTTTCAATTTCGTTCTTTTTAAGACCATTGAAATACATCTCAGACAATCGAGGACGCTCTTTCAAATAGATCTCAAGGTAGATCTCTCTGCCTTCAATTTTCTTAGCTTTAATTTTAGCATCAGAAAACAGTCCGTGCTGCCAATATCTTCTAATAGCTTCTGAAACCTCATCACCAGGAACGGTAATTTGTTGTCCCACCTTCAGCCCACTGATATTCACCAATATTTTCGGATCCAAATTCTGCACCCCTGTTACTTCAATATCAGCAATAGTATATTTTCGCGGGGTACCTGAGTAAGATATATTCGGAATATCAGACGTTTGTCCGTTTATATTTATAAAGGATAATATAAATAGAAAAACAAATAATACTTTATAACGCATATTACCTTCCATGCAATTCATTAGTTTGTTCGTTTTCGGCCAGCAAAACCCACCACAATATTCAACTTCACAATGCTTTAGCCTTATTTTTTTATTTGATCTCCTGTTTTTCCAAAGCGCCTTTCGCGTCCCTGAAAATCAAGCAGAGCCCGATAAAAATCATCTCTCCTAAAGTCGGGCCATAAAATGTCGCAGAAATATAGCTCAGAATAAGCTAACTGCCAAAGTAAAAAATTACTTATTCGATGTTCACCACTGGTTCTGATCATTAATTCAGGATCAGGAATGCCAGCCGTGGCCATTTTATCGGATATCACATCAGCGTTAATATCTTCAACATTAAGCTTATCAGCTTTAACATCGGCAGCTACTCTTTTAACAGCTTCAATAATTTCCCATCGGGAGCTGTAGCTAAGTGCCAATGTAAGTGTCAGACCGGTATTTTCTGATGTTTTTTCAATGCAGGTATTCAACTTCGCCTGAACACTCTTTGGCAGCTCTTCCTTACAGCCAATAGTATTCAGCTTCACGTTGTTTTTCATTAATGTTGATGTTTCGGCACTAATGGTAGAAACAAGAAGGCTCATCAATGCGTCGACTTCTGTTTTCGGACGATTCCAGTTTTCGGTACTGAATGCGTAAAGCGTCAGATACTTTATACCAAGCTCTGCCGCTGTTTCGGTTGCCTCACGTACGGCTGTAACACCGTGCTTATGGCCAAACACTCTGGCATTGCCTCGTTTTTTAGCCCAGCGTCCATTCCCATCCATTATTATCGCCACATGACTGGGCAGTCTGTCTTGAATCAGTTCGTCTTTTAACGACATATTTTCAACCTGTCTTTATTTTATACCATCATTACATTTGGTTTTCCGCTTCAACATACTAATTGTAACGTAAACACCTGCAAACGATATCCAATCGTTGTTATGAGTAAAAGTGCTCTCTCCAAATCCATAAGGGTCGGAAGGATCAATGCTTCCAGGCCCCACATAGTCCAAGTCATCAACAAATGTTTTTCGGAAAGTCCATTCGGCACCTACCCTAATATATTTGTTAATCTTGTACTTTGCACCTATACCGAACGGCAAAGATAATATAAAACTTGGTTTGCCCGCAGAATTTTCACTCTCTGTATTAATTCTGTTATAAATAGTTGTGGCAAGACCAACAGAAATGTATGGTGTGAATGTAGTATTCGTGATAAATTTATGATCGTATGAGCGGAAATTAAACTCCACCTGAGCCGATATATCCCCGATATTCCTGTCAAAGGCATAATTCGCATCTGATGTCTCGAGGTACTTCAGATCCTGTCCCTTATAGTCACCACTAATAGTACCAAATAAAGCCATTGCCTTTAATGCGATACGATCAGTGAAAACATAACGTCCGATTCCTCCTAATGCCGGGTGGGAATTATTAAACGGCATACCCGTGCTTAAGTCGCCAAAATAATAGGAAGCTCCGGCAAATCCACCAATTTCCAGCCTGTCTTGTGCAAACACTTCTTTATTTGGAGCAAGAAAGACCAATAAAAACACGGATGCCATCATCCATTTATTTAACTGCTTAAAACTATTATTTGCGAAAATCGTATAGAGCATTTTGTTTCCGATACATAACATTGGTATCTGATCATATTACCACACGGCTAAATGAGCAGTAACATTCAAACACCTTTTATTAAAAATTATTGCACTAAAATAAAGATTAATTGCGCTTATCAACGCCCCACATTAATTTATTGCGCAAGGTTGTAAAAAATGAATGCCCCCTCAGTTCGATCACATTGATGCTGAACTTAGCTTTTTTAACCTTAAGATGAACAGTATTTTCAAGGACTTTACTGCGTGAATCAAGGGATGCGAGAAATTTTGAGTCACGCCCTTCGACTTTTAATGTCACCTCAACATCATTGGGCACCACTATTGGACGTACATTTAAATTATGAGGCGCGATAGGAGTTATAACAAAGCTTTTACTGCTCGGGTGCAGAATCGGCCCACCAACACTTAATGAATAGGCCGTAGATCCGGTTGTTGTTGATACGATTAAACCATCGGACCAAAAAGAATTGAGAAACTCATCATTGACATAGGTATGAACGATGATCATGGCAGAACTGTCACGCTTGGAGATGGCCAGCTCATTCAAGGCGAAATTATATTCGCCAAAATGATTGTCGCCCGTCTCAATTTCGAGCAGGTCAATCTGCCGGGTGGTATAATTCCCCTCAATAACTTCCTCAATGGCTACCTTCATTTCTCCCTGCGAGATATCTGCCAGAAAACCCAGCCGACCACTATTGATCCCCACAATAGGAATACCCTTATCACGCACATAAGTCACCGCTTCAAGAAAGGTACCGTCGCCACCTATACTAAAAACAAGGTCAACATCAGTAATTTCATCATGGTCCATGAAAAAATCACTTACTTCGGGTTTCATTTTTACATTGGTGAGCAAAAATTGATAAAAAGGCTTGTGAATAACTATCTCCACGTTATTCTCTTTCAGAATCTGAAATAAGCTTTTGCAGGCATTAAAAAACACCTCCCCAAATTGCTTTCCAAATACAGCTATCCTCATTATTAAATGTTTTACGAAATCGTTTAAATGGCCAGGTTAAAATGAACGAAGAAGCCATGTTGTTTAAATTTATTGACCGAATAATTAAAGCTCCATACCATATCGTAAAATGTTACAAAATCAAGACCGAAGCCATAGCCATACTGCCAATCATTCACAAATGTATTAGATATTGGCGGATTCTCTTGCCATACGTAACCGAAATCATAAAAAGCTTTTAAATAAAAGGCGTAATTAATTTTAGCAAATTGAGTAATTGGCATAAATCCAATATTCTGCACACGGGGATGAAGCAAGGTAAATACCATCTGATTTTTCATGGTAGCCTGCCGTGTTCCATCGATTACGTATAGCTCATAGCCATTTAAAAAAGATTTATATCCACTACCGGCATTTAAAACATAAGGCAACAAATTACTTGTATTATATTCTCCGTATAACAAGCTTGCCCAGTGCCATCTCTCATGCAGATAAATATGCTTGTCTAAGCTACCATTAAGTTTAAGGTTATTTAATTCATCCTGCCATATTCCAAACCCCGTTTGAGTTGCCCTGAGCTTAAGTCGCGTTCCCTTTAAGGGGTATATTTTTGAATCGCGCCTGTCGTATTCATAATCATAACTCAGCTCCAGATATTGTAACTTATTGGCACCTGGCGTCAGATAATTAGCATTGAGATCAATGATTGAATCACTAACATTGTAGTTATTATACTTTAACTCCATTTTATGTCGCTGATACAAGCCTGAGCGGATAGAATAGTATGCTGTACCCATGTATGTCATCTGGGCCATTTCTGTCTCCAGACCTTTAAATATCTGCTTATTGCCCTCAGTGGTATAGGGCAGTTGATCATACATTCGAAAATCAAACTGAATACCCCAACCACCTCTCTTTTTATATTCCGGAGACAGGTATCCAAACATTATTTGCGTGGTAAAGCCAAGCCTGATGCGCGCCAGTATTTTTTCATTGCGCCCCCTGAAGTTATCTCGTTTTAAATACACCCCATAGTTGACCCTTGACCAGTCACCATTATTGAAAAAAGAACTCAGATTACGATCTGCCACTTCAAAGATCGGAAACACCCACCAATACCATCTCTCATCAACACTGACATGAAAAATAATGGTTTCATCAGACTGCAGCGTGTACCGAATGGCTACAAAATTAAATAATGAGGTATTGAGCAGATTATGGCGACACCGTTTAGTGATTTGTCCCAGTTTATTGACTAGTATCTTATCACCTTTCTTGAAAATAAGTTCATTGAGGATAACACGTGGCTTGGTAATTTTATTTCCAGAGATAATGATTTGCTGAACCTGAACATATCCATCGCCGGCCTGCATTTCTTCGTCAGTATCGGGATTTATGGCATAAAGCTGACCTGCACAATGCAACATTGCGATAACTATGCCTACTATTTTAAGGGTACTGTAACAAGCCTTACCCATATATTATCCCTTTATCTCCTACATATTAAGATACCTCATTAGTGCGTCGTAGTTTTTTTTCACAGTATCGTCATAGGAATCGTCCCCAACATAAGTTGTTTTAACTGAATAATCGTATCTGTCAAATGCGTTTAATACCGGTCTTACATCCACTCTGTTCAACTTGATGGCAATACATAATTTCTCTGAATCTTTAGGCTGCGACACATACAAACTCAAAATTTTCGCATCTGCATCTTCAACGATCCTCGAAATTTCCGACAATGAATAATCATTGGGCAGCAATTCCAGCTCAATTATCCCACCTGAAGCATGTGCGGCAATTAAATCGGCAAACGTGTGCAATAAATCACTTTGAGTAATCAAACCAAGGTATTCTTCTTCTTTATCCAGAACTGGCACCACAGTTAACTTCAACCGGGAAGCAACCTCAATAACATCGAAAATATGTTGATGTGCAAAAACATATGGTCGCGTATATGACAGAGAATGATTACCTAAGGCCTCTTCGGCCTTGTTCAGATCGTAGATGTCAACATCACTGATCAGACCAAGAAAAGACCTGTTATTGACAATTGGCAAATGGGATACACGGAATACCTCCATCCAGTTAAGAGCATCAAGCCCAGTGTCTGAAGTTTTCAAAGAAGGTACCACTTCTGATATTAATTCTCTTGCCAACATAGATTACTTTTGGAAATACTTTATAATTTTGCGCGACAACAAAGAACCCTTTTGGGGTGTAATTGTTTGAGTATTAAAAATACTGTCAAACATTATAACAAACAAAATTAAGTGATAGTTTATTTTGTATTTAATCACTCATTAAAAGGCGTTCATCAATTAAACAGCAATGACTAAACTAAGTGTTAACATAAACAAGGTTGCTACCCTGAGAAATTCACGGGGCGGAAATACTCCTAATGTATTAAAAGCAGCTGTTGATGTTCAAGAATTCGGTGGAGACGGAGTAACTGTTCATCCAAGACCTGACGAGCGCCATATACGCTATCAGGACGTATATGACATTCGTCCTGCCATTAAAACAGAATTCAATATTGAAGGCTATCCTTCAAAGGATTTCATTGACCTTGTTCTGGCAGTTAAACCTCACCAGGTAACATTGGTTCCTGATCCGCCTGAAGCATTAACATCGAATGCCGGATGGGATACGGTCAACAACATGAGCTTTCTTCAGGATGTGATCGGACAATTCAGCGAAGCAGGTATCCGCACCTCAATTTTCGTCGATACAGACCTTAGAAATATTGAAGGCGCTGTTAAAACCAACACCGACCGCATTGAGTTATATACCGAGCCTTATGCAACTGACTTTGCCAAGGACCGTGAGGCTGCCGTTGCGCCATTTGTTGAAGCAGCTGAACTGGCCAACAAGATTGGTTTAAAAATCAATGCCGGCCACGATTTAAACCTGGATAACCTGAAGTATTTCAATGAGCGCATTCCTTATTTGAAAGAGGTATCCATTGGCCATGCCTTGATTAGTGATGCCCTTTATATTGGATTAGAGAAAACCATTCAATTGTACAAGCAACAACTGATCAAATAGTTTTTCATGAAACTTTTTTATCGTGAATACGGACTAAAGGGTCCCAAGCTGGTGATTCTGCATGGCTTATATGGCTCATCGGATAACTGGGTTTCAATTGCCCGCCAGCTGGAGAATGATTACCATGTGTACCTGCTTGACCAGCGTAACCACGGGCAATCTCCACACAGTACAATTCACGATTATGAAAGTATGGCAGGTGACCTGCTTGAATTTTTGGATGACAAAGAAATAGACAAAGCGCATGTAATTGGCCACTCAATGGGTGGTAAAACAGCCATGCGCTTTGCTTTAGCTCACCCCGGGCGGATAAACAAACTGGTTATACTTGATATTGCGCCAAAGTCGTATGCGTCATTCAGCAACTATGCTCAAATAACCAATAACCACGAGCTGATCATCAACAGCTTATCTTCAACCTTGCTTGATAATGTCAAAAGCCGAAAGGCCATTGACGAACAATTGGCAGCTAAACTTCCTGATGCCGGACTCAGACATTTTCTGCTGAAAAATATTGAGAGAACAAAACAAGGGACTTTTAAATGGCGATTGAATCTGCCGGTCATTAAGGAAACATTAGAATTAATTATGGATGGCTTTTCGATGCTGGACCCTGAAGAAGTGCGTGTAAAAATCCCATCTGTATTTATCAGGGGCGAACAATCAGGATATGTCATGGAAGAAGACACCCTGATTATGCGCAAATTTTTCAAAGATGCCGAATTAGTGACCATCCCCAAAGCCGGCCACTGGCTGCATGCCGAACAACCGGACCTATTGATTAAAACACTGGCCTACTTTCTGCTCGATTAATTTTTGATTTTAAATGCGTCTTCGATACCATTGCTTAACCTGATTGCATACACTGTCGACAACCTGACAGAAACGAACATCAACTCCTCTTAAAAACACATCAGCAATAACACCATCTAGGCGTGCTCAACAGCATCTTCGGCGATTAGGTCCTCACCTTTGAAACGTAAAAACAATTGAGCCGTTGCCAATACGTCTTTTTCACAATACCGGGCTATACGCTCAACATCATTTTCTTCGTAAAAAACACCGGCAACCTGGCTTCCATCTATATCATCCTTTGGTGACGGGATATCAAAGATCGTGGTAAGCAGATTAAGAGAAGTATAATGCTTATAGTCTCCAAACTTCCACATATCCATTGTATCCAAAAACTTGACCTCCCATGGTTTTTTGCCCGCGACATCAAGCATCGCCGGCAGTTGAACACCATTGATCAGCATGCGCCGGGCAATAAATGGGAAATCAAACTCTTTCGCATTATGTCCACATATATTTTTATGAATATCGCGGGCAAAATGATTGAGCATTTGAGCAAAATCGGTAAGCAAGACCTTTTCATTGTCACCGGCAAATGATTTAACACGAAAGATGCGTTTACCACCACGTGCAGAGATAACACCAACCGAGATACATACGATCTTACCAAACTCGGCATAAATACCTGCGCGCCCATATACATCGGCAGGTGATTCATCATCGTTTCTGAAATAAGCCGATTTCTTTTCCCATAGCTCCTGCATTTCAGGTGCTACATTTTCAAAACCGGCTTCTTGCGGTACCGTTTCAATATCAAGAAACATGATATCTTCAACTTTGATATTATCCAGCATTGGTCAACTAGTTTAGGCTACTTAAATTTCTCTCAATAAAGTGAGTTAATATATTGATGGCTATCTGATTTTTCCCGCCCTGTGGCACGATCAGATCAGCATAGCGCTTGGTTGGTTCTATAAACTGCAGGTGGCTTGGCTTTACTGTTTCATCGTAACGTTCCAAAACTTTTTCAACCGTTCGCCCGCGCTCCATTATGTCACGCTGAATAACCCTTGACAAACGGTCATCGGCATCGGCATGCACAAATACTTTTAAATCCATTAAGTCGCGCAACTCCCTGCTTCCTAAAATCAGGATACCTTCAACGATAATAACATCACGAGGCTCTACCTTTACGGTTTCATCAGAACGTGTACATGTTAAGTATGAATATTGTGGCATCTCAACCGAACGACCAGCCTTTAACTCTTCTATGTGCTTTCTTAACAAGTCCCACTCAATTGAATTGGGATGATCAAAATTAATCTTTTGCCGTTCTTCCAAAGGCAAGTGCTTACTGTCTTTATAGTACGAGTCTTGTGGCAAAACAGCCACCTCTCCATCAGGTAATTGTTCCATAATTTTACGCACTACTGTCGTTTTACCTGATCCTGTTCCTCCCGCTATTCCGATTATTAGCATTTTCTTATTTTTGCTTAAATTATATCTCAAACAAAATAAGTAAATAATTCGATTATGATTAAGCATATTGTTCTATTTAAATTAAAAAGCTTTGAGAACGAAGCTTTAAAGACACAGAAGCTCAATGAAATCAAAGATGGTTTATTGGCTTTAGACAGTAGAATTGATGAGTTAAAATCAATTGAGGTGGGCTTAAACTGCAATGAGAATGAAGAGTTTGACATTGCACTAACCACAACATTCAGCAACATGGCAGATTTGGATATATATGCCAAACATCCCGACCATGTAGCTGTTGCAAAAATAATTCGCGAAGTGCTTGAAGCCCGTTCATGTGTTGATTTCGAGTACTAACCTGCGACACCCATAACAAAATAAGATCAAGGCTGTTCGAAACTCTGTGTTTGAACAGCCTTTTGAATATTAATTCCCCCGAAAACGATTATGGAATTGCAGATAGCAGGCTCCTCTCTTTACATGCATTGGATAACGCTTAAAGATGAATACGGGAGAGAATTGGTCTGTGTAACATGAAAAATACAAGGATAAGGGCGGAAGTATTCATTCGTCTTAGTCCTATATTTCTTCTTAATTCAAGAATTAATTAATCATATTAGAGTCAATCTTCATTCACTGATCATCGAACGAACATCGAACGAACATTGAACGAACATTGAACGAACATTGAACGAACCTAATGAATAATCCCTTCTATAATTAGATGATTCCATGTCATCAATAACATTCTAACAGCAATAAGTCTTGACGTATGAATTGATCTTTTTGATATTGTGCCATTACAGTCATATTGAATAGCAAAAGGTTTTATCATGAAATTCTTTCTTCTGCCGTTTCTTAGCATATTCACCTTTTCGGTATGTGCCCAGGAGATAATAGTATCCTCAGGAAAGATAGTCAGACACCCATCATTTAAGTCTTCATTTGTTGATGACCGTCATATCGATGTCTGGCTCCCCGATGGTTACAATTCAGCTAAAAGTTATGCCGTGGTTTATATGCACGATGGGCAAATGCTGTTTGACGCACAAAACACCTTGAACAAGCAGGAGTGGGGTATTGATGAAGTAATGGCATCATTGATAAGTAACCGACGCATCCGCGATTGCATAGTTGTAGGCATTTGGAATAACGGCAAAAAGCGACATGCCGAATATTTTCCTCAACGTGCCTGGAAAAAATTGACAAAAGCACAACAAACAGAGCTTTTAGAGATGGAGGATATTTACATAAATCCCAATGCATTTGAACAAGGCATGTTAGCCGACAGGTATCTCAGGTTTATTGTTCGAGAACTAAAACCTTTTATTGACAAAACCTACAGTACCAAAAGTAACAAAGCCAACACCTTTATAATGGGCTCGAGCATGGGAGGATTAATTAGTTGTTATGCTGTTTGCGAATATCCCGGCATATTCGAAGGCGCCATTTGCATGTCGACACACTGGCCGGCTGTTAATGGCATTACCATCAATTACCTAAGCGACAACATTCCTGAATCAAAAAGCCATCGCTTCTATTTCGATTATGGCACAGCGGCATTAGATTCATTATACCAACCTTATCAATTAAAGGTTGATAAATTGTTTCTGTCCAATGGATACCAATTGGATCAGAACTATATTTCAAGAAAATTCAAGGGAGCTGATCATTCAGAAAACGCCTGGCGAAAGCGCGTAAACATTCCTTTGGAATTTATGCTGAAGCAACAGGAGTAAGCCACATACATAAAAAAGGTGCTCATTAGCGGCACCTTTCTTACTTCATCGATTTATATAATCAGGCATCAAGAGTCAAACTCCAAACTTGCATTCAAATTCATCCACAATCTGCTCAAGCTCCACCTTAAAATTAGTCAGGTAATCATCAAAGAATTCTTCCCCGCTTATCCAGCTTCCATCGCTTAATTCAAACTCCAGATCAACCCACCAGGTATTTTCAGCTGTATTGTTCTTTGCCACAGCGGCTACATTTGCTATGATTGTCTTATCATGCACATATGTAACATGCATTTGTGTGTATTCATTGAACGCCGAAGCCAATGACTGAGCATAAGTTTCGCTCCCTTCTTCAATGTCCTCAATCTTTACCAGCTCGTTATACAAAGAGCTTGTCTGAGCTTTGGTTTCAATAATCACATCTTTGATGAGCAGCGAATTTTCAATTCGATTAACGGGCATTTCTTCATTCTCGCCATCAATACTTAGTTCCAGCTCATGATTAAGTATCATTTCGGTCTCATTGCTGAATGAAAACATCCAATACCCTTTATTATCATCCCTGGCCAGTTCTCCTGTTAAGTTATATGGCTTTGGATTGAATGTCATGGCCACATCGTCGTAATACCCTTCGGCATTGAAAGTACTCAACACATTACTTGCCAATATAAGTTCTCCACCCACCTTTACATTTAACCTTAATGCTTCCAGCGCATTGCTCATAACAGTTCCGTCTTCCAGAACATCGCCTTTGCCGGGAAATATACCATCATAAACCGACAACTCGGTAACAGTCAAAACAGCGATTTCACCATCGGTAGCATCGGTAGCAGGAAACATAAAAACCACTTCTGATTCATGTTCCTGTATTTTTATGAAGTTCTTCCGGCTATCATCCCATTCCCAAACTCCAAAACCTTCGTCATACAACACGTTACAGTAATATTCCTTATCAAAGGTCATCTCCATTAGCTCGTCAAAGTAACAGTCCGATGACCCGGCTTCATACATCAACTGACCAAGATCGATCAGAGCCTCAACAAAACGACCGTTTCCTTCAAGTGCGGCACCTTCTATCCGGGTATGCATTGAATGACTCACCATGGCGAAATCAGTTTTGCCAAGCTGCTCAATTTCATCATCCAGGCCATCAGAACTGGCCAATAAAATAGCCTTATCATTTTCAGCTCCCCTCTCACTATAAGCATTCATCAGTTCATCGCTACTACACGAACTAACGACCACTGCCACCAACATCATCCATTTTACTACTGATTGCCTCATTTCTGCTTTCCTTAACAATTAGTTGGCATTACGCCATAACTCTTTCATGTATATGAGACAACGATACATAAGGTTACACGTATTATAAAAAAACAAAAAAAAGCTGCTTCATAAAATGAAGCAGCCTTCTCGCATTTAATAACAACCCTAATTGATAATAACTTTTTATTTAGTTACGCCTTCATTAAATAAGCGTGTACATTTTTTGCAGCTTCCCGACCTTTGGCAATAGCTGTTACAACAAGGCTTGCTCCTGTAGCCGCATCGCCGGCAGCAAAAACATTGGCTTTGCTGGTTTGATAGGTTTCATCTGTTTTGATGTTGCCACGCGCGTCAAGGTCAAGCTTGAATTCATTAACCAAACCTTCATGCACCGGACTAACAAATCCCATGGATAATGTTACCAGCTCCACATCCATTGTGAAAGTCGTTTCAGGCTTTTCGGTCATTTGCCACTGTCCATTTTCACCCTTGTTCCAATCCACTTCAACCAGCTCCACCTGCTTCAGCTTTCCATTTTCACCTATAAAACGCTTGGTGTTTAAGCTCCATTTACGCTCACAACCCTCGGCATGCGAAGTAGATGTTTTAAGGGTATTGGGCCAGTAAGGCCAAGGATTACCCGGCCCACGTTTTTCAGGTGGCTTAGGTAGAATCTCAATTTGAGTCACCGATTTTGCTTTCTGACGATTAGATGTTCCAACACAGTCACTTCCTGTATCACCACCACCGATAACCAGCACGTTTTTACCTGTTGCCAGAATACGATCCCCGTTTGTAAATACTTCGCCCCGGTTCACTTTATTTTGTTGCTTCAGAAAATCCATTGCGAAATGAACACCATCCAGGTCGCGCCCCTCAATTGGCAGGTCGCGAGGCTTCATTGCACCAATGGTAAGCACAACAGCATCATAATCCTTAATAAGCTGCTCTCCTTTAACATCTTCACCAACCGAAGTATTGGTTTTAAAAATGATGCCTTCCTTCTCAAAAATTGCTATCCGCCTGTCAATAACTTTCTTGTTCAGTTTAAAATCAGGAATACCGTAACGCAAAAGACCACCAACGGCATCATCTTTTTCAAATACCGTAACTGTATGTCCGGCCTGATTCAGCAGATCAGCAACCGATAAACCAGCAGGACCTCCTCCTACTACTGCTACTTTTTTACCTGTTCGTTTTTCAGGGACGCGAGGCTCGATATAACCTTCAGTAAAGGCACGCTCCACTACAGAACATTCGTTTTCGCGAATAGTCACCGCCTCTTCATGAATAGCTAACACACACGATTTTTCGCAAGGGTTTGGACAAATACGTCCTGTAAATTCAGGAAAACTATTGGTTGAATGCAATATTTCACTAGCCAGCTTCCACTCACCTTTATAAACTGCATCCTGCCATTCAGGAATTTTACTGCCAACAGGACAAGCCCAGTGACAAAAAGGAATTCCACAATCCATACATCGCGATGCCTGTAAGGTGCGATCAGCAACATTCAGTGTTTGCTCTACCTCACCGTAATCATCGACACGCTCATTGACGGGTCTGTAACCACCATCTTTACGAGCATATTTTATAAAACCTTTTGGATCTGCCATAATCTCAAGTTTTAAAGAAATCGGGGCGGCTCCATTGAGCCTTTTCACTCATTCTCCTATGTCCCCGATTTTCTTTTATATTATTGTTATCAGCAATACCGATAACTTAATTCTTAAATCAATCTGTATCTCTTGCCGCATTAGTGAAGCTTCACTATTCTCTTATATAAGGAGCATCTTCCGTTTCACGTAGCTTTCGTTCCAATTCCTTGATCTTCTGTTCTTGCAATACCTTTTTATATTCAAACGGAATAACCTTTACAAACTTCGGCAAGTACGTTGTCCAGTTGACCAATACCTCCTGGGCTTTGGTACTGTTGGTATGCAACAAGTGCTTGTTAAGCATAAACTGAAGCTCTTGTACATCTGCAGCGTCTTCAACAGGAGTTAAATCAACCAGGCCTTTGTTACAGTAATAATCCAGGTTACCGTCTTCATCCAGCACATAAGCAATACCACCACTCATACCGGCTGCAAAATTTCTACCTGTAGGACCGATTACAACAACGCGACCTCCGGTCATGTATTCACAACAGTGATCACCAACACCTTCAACAACCGCATAAGCACCAGAGTTACGAACAGCAAAACGCTCACCGGCTACTCCCCTCACATACAAGTTACCACTTGTGGCACCATACAGAACCGTATTACCAATAATGATATTATCCTCAGGCTTAAAAGTGGTACCCTGCGGCGGCACAACGATCACCTTACCACCGGATAATCCTTTTCCTAAGTAATCATTGGCATCTCCTTCAAGACGGAAGCTGACACCTTTAGCCAGGAATGCCCCAAAGCTTTGTCCTGCCGAACCATTGAACGTGCAGTTTATGGTGTTTTTAGCAAGTCCTTCTTCGCCATATTTCTTCGATACCTCACCCGACAACATCGCACCAACTGTTCGATCGGTATTGATAATATCGCTGGCCATCCACACTTTTTGCTTGTTAATAAGTGCCGATTGCGACTGCTTTATCAAGCGACGGTCAAGCACCTCATCAAGCTTATGATCCTGCTCGCTTGTATTTCTTATCGGATATTGTTTTCCTTCCTCAGGGAAATACAATAAACGACTTAGGTCAACACCCTGCGACTTCCAGTTACCAACTTCAGCGTTTTGCTCCATCAAATCAGTGCGACCAATGACCTCATCAAGAGATTTAAATCCAAGCTGAGCCAAATGTTCACGCACCTCTTCCGCAATAAAACTAAAGAAGTTCACAACGTATTTATACTTGCCGATAAATCGTTTTCTTAACGCCTCATCCTGAGTGGCAATACCGGCCGGACATGTATTCAGGTGACACTTACGCATCATCACACAACCTAAAGTCACCAATGCAGAAGTTGCAAAACCATATTCTTCAGCTCCCAGCAATGCCATTTTAATGACATCAAGACCTGTTTTTAACTGACCATCCGTCTGTATTTTCACACGTCCGCGCAGGTTATTCATCACCAATGTCTGCTGTGTTTCGGACAAGCCAATCTCCACCGGAAGACCGGCATGTTTTATTGAACTTGTGGGGCTGGCACCTGTTCCGCCTTCTGTTCCGCTGATCACAATCAGATCGGCATGAGCCTTGGCTACACCGGCCGCAACAGTACCCACTCCATTTTCTGACACCAGCTTCACACTTACGCGGGCAGAAGGATTGGTACTCTTTAAGTCGTAAATCAACTGCGCCAAATCCTCAATTGAATAGATATCGTGGTGAGGTGGAGGTGAAATCAAGGTAATACCCGGCGTCGAATTACGCAGGCTGGCAATAATTTTATCAACCTTAAAACCTGGCAGCTGCCCCCCTTCACCCGGCTTGGCTCCCTGAGCAATTTTAATCTGCAGCTCATCAGCGTTGGTCAGGTAATTATTCGTTACACCAAATCGACCGCTGGCGATCTGTTTGATTGAACTGCGTGCAGGACTCTGAAAGCGCTGAGCATCCTCGCCCCCTTCACCGGTATTACTGCGACCGCCAATTTCATTCATGGCCAATGCCATGGCTTCATGGGCCTCTTTTGATATGGAACCATAGGACATGGCTCCTGTAACAAAACGCTTCATGATTTCAGAAGCAGGCTCTACCTCACTGATATCAATTGACTGCCTTTCTTTCAGTTTCATCAGTCCACGGATAAACAATGGTGTTTTGTTATCCTGATCGACCTGACGACTATATTCTTTATACTTATTATAATCACCTTCAGATGTCGCCCATTGTAATAAACCAATGGTTTCAGGGTTCCATCCGTGCTTTTCTCCATACTTGCGGTAGGCATAGCTACCTTTTGTATCAAAAGGATTGGTTTGGAAAGCAGGTTTAAATGCCTTTTGATGATCCAAAATACTTTCTTTGGCAATCTCTTCCAGGCCAACGCCTCCAATCTTCGTTGGCGTTCCTATAAAGTACTTTTTAATGACCTTTTCAGACACACCGATGGCTTCAAATATTTGCGCACCATGGTATGAACGAAGCGTACTGATACCCATTTTAGAAAGTACTTTCAACAAGCCTTTATCAACAGCTTTGATATAATTTTCACGTGCAGTGGCGTAATCCATTTCTATTTTGCCTTCTTTCACCATCTCATTGATGGTTGCAAAACATACATATGGGTTAATTACACTGGCTCCAAAACCAAGCAATAAGGCAAAATGCATTACTTCACGAGCTTCACCGGTTTCCACGACCAAACCAACCTGCATGCGCTTTTTGGTTTTGATCAAATGGTGATGCGTAGCTGCAACAGCCAGTAAAGAAGGTACAGGAGCATGCTTCTCATCAATGTCACGGTCACTCAGGATGATGTAATTCATACCATCATCAACAGCCTTTTCAGCAGCCTTGCAGATATCCTCAAGTGCTTTTTCAAGTCCGTCACCACCTTTATCAACCGGGAAAGTCATTGGTATTTTTGCATGGGTAAACTCCTCACGCATATAATCCTTTATCTTACCAAGGTCAGTATTGGTCATCAAGGGGCTCTCAAACTTAATTGAGCGGCACTGCGACGGCTCTTCACGAAGCAGGTTTTTTGACACCGAACCAATATAATTAGTCAGGGCCATTACCAGGCCTTCACGAATAGGATCGATAGGCGGGTTAGTAACCTGCGCAAACAGCTGACGGAAATATGAGAAGAAGCGCTGTGGCTTGTCTGACAAAACGGCGATAGGCGTATCATTACCCATTGAACCGATCGGTTCACCCGCGGTTTTAGCCATTGGCGCAATGATTTGCTCAAAATCCTCACGATTATAGCCAAATGCTTTTAAGTATGAATCGTATTTTTCACCTAAACCAGAAGGCACACGCTGTTGCACGTCAATCTCACGCATACGAATTCTGTTCTCTTTCAACCAATTGCCATATGGGTGACGTTTTGACAATTGAGACTTTATCTCTTCATCAGGGATAATAACGCCCAGTTGAGTATCTACAAGTAGTAACTTCCCTGGTTTCAATCGTCCTTTTTCTTTTATATCCTCAGCTGCAAAAGTCTGAACACCAACTTCAGATCCCATTACGATCATGTCATCTTTAGTAATGACATAACGCGAGGGGCGTAAACCATTCCTGTCTAAAGTACCTCCAACGTAGCGTCCATCTGAAAATACAATGGACGCAGGTCCATCCCATGGCTCCATGATAGTTGAATGGTATTCATAATAGGCTTTTAAACTGTCAGGAATCGGATTTTTACTATTCCACGATTCAGGCACCAGCATACTTAGGGCATGCGGCAATGATCGACCGGTTAAGAACAGAAACTCCAACACATTGTCGAGCGAGGCCGAATCACTCATATCAGGTGTAATAACCGGGAATAGTTTTTTAAGGTCGTCACCAAACAGATCAGACTCCAGCAAACTTTCACGCGCCTGCATCCAAAGGCGATTACCTTTAATGGTATTGATCTCACCATTGTGAGCCATGATGCGGAATGGCTGCGCCAAATCCCAGGTAGGAAATGTATTAGTACTGAAGCGTGAGTGAACCAAAGAAATTGCACTTTTAACTCTTCGATCTTTCAGATCTAAAAAGTAAAGGCCAAGTTGCTCCGGCGTTAACATACCTTTATATATAAATATCTTCGAAGATAAACTAGGAAGATAAAAAGCCTCTTTCTCTTTTAGTTCTGATTTTCTTATGGCATTTTCAGCCTGCTTACGAGCCAGGTATAAACGACGCTCAAGGGCATCCTGCTCATAATTACCTTTTACAAACACCTGGTATATCGTTGGCTCGGTACCTTTGGCGATTTCGCCAATCACATCACTGTCGACAGGCACGTCGCGGTAACCTATTAACTCAAGACCTTCGGCAATAAAGTACTTATCAAGTACCTCCTGACAAAAAGCTGCCTCCTTTTCATCCTGTGGTAAAAAAACCAATCCTGTTCCATAACGTCCGGCAGTTGGCAAATTAAATCCAAATGTAGAGAAATACTCATGAGGCACTTGCATTAATATACCTGCGCCATCACCAGACTTATTATCTGAACTCTCGGCTCCTCGGTGTGTCATATTTGTAAGCACCTCCAAGCCTCTCACCACTATTTCATTGGATTGTGTACCTTTTATATTGGCAACAAATCCAATCCCACAATTATCTCGTTCATTTGCAGGGTCATACAACCCCTGAGGATTTGGAAATCGTTTTGTCATACTGTTTGTTTTAAGAGAAAAATCTACTGTTACCCCTCGTAAGGTTCTCGTTCTCGTTGTCGGATCGGATGGACTATAGTTATCTTTCAATTAGAAAGCTTTTCATGTACTTTATATTATAATCCGAAAGCAAAAATAGAATTTTCATTGATATCTACCAATTAATCATGAGAAAAGCTTGTCTTTTTTATGACATTTGACATGTTTTAGCATTGTTAAATTTTAAACAATCATAGTATTTAATTCACACTTTATTGATTATTTGACATTTAACATTCCTCAAGCGCCTAAAATCTTCTTTTAGTAAAAAGACCATCATTATAGAATACAATAAATAACAAGAAGATGCTTAAACAAAAAAGGGGCTTAAACTTTCAATTTGCTATTTTTTCAACAACACCCCCTTTCAAATAAGGGGTATTTAGTTATTTTTTCTATTATTTTAATTTTTACCCCTATTTTTTAGGGGGTGAATTAAATATTTTTATATGTTTGTATCGTCAACCTATAAAAAACAGAGGGTACCAACAGAGAAAAAGCATTTTTTTAGGCCGACACCCCCCCAATCAACGAGGTAGTAAAAGCAAATATTAACTATTAACCGTTATTCGATGAAAAAGATTTTTTTGATTTTGGGACTAGGCCTTGTATTAACCACACTAAAGGCTCAGGAAGACAACAAAGGAGGATTTAGCGTTTCAGCAGATTTGGTGTCTCGTTATGTTTTCAGGGGTGTAGACTATGGAAACTCACCAGCATTTCAACCAACCATTGAATACTCAAAAGGTGGATTTTCAATTGGAGCATGGGGTAGCTATGCCTTTGCAAGTTCATCAGCAGGAGCAGATGCCTTCCAGGAAGCTGATTTATATGCTTCATATGGATTTGACTTTGGCTTAAGCGTTGGTATAACCGACTATTATTACCCGGGAAGCAGCTGGTTTGAACTTGAAGATGAGATTTCAAGTCATGCCATTGAATTAAACCTGGGATATGACATTGGAAATTTTAGCCTGGCCGGAAATGTTGCATTAAATGATTCAAGGGCCGGAGCAGGTGAAGAAAATGGAGTTCTTTATTTCGAGGCAGGATATGTCTTTAAAGATTTCAATGTTTTTGTTGGAGGTGGCGATGGCTGGCACGTTGTCAGCGGCGAGAAAGGAGATTTCCAAATCGTAAACATCGGCATAGGCACAGAAAAAGAGATAAAAATCACAGAAACATTCTCAATACCAATGTTCGGTATGGTGTTCGTCAACCCCAATAGTGAGCTATACGACATTGTAGTGGGTATATCATTTTAACAAACAACTCAAACCAATCTATGATAGAAAATAAGAGCAGTCACACTTTTCAATTATTGTCCTACTGATTTAAACCTTTATCGCCAAAGCTGCTCTTATTTTTCTTTTAGAATTGAAATACAAGACCATCAGAACAACCTGTACAATTCGGTTGCTCATGGTTTTTAAAGAAAATATTAACGACTAACAACAAACAAAATGAAGAAAATTGAAGCAATTATTCGATTATCTCGATTTGAAGCTGTAAAAAAAGCACTGGAAGAGCAAGACATCACATTTTTCTCCTACTGGGATGTTAGAGGAACAGGTGTTGCACGTGAGGGCCATTTATACAGAGGTACGCTTTACGACACAAGTATCATTGAAAGGCGAATTCTATCCATCATTGTTCGCGACGAGAATATGGACAAGACAGTTGAGGCCATAATTAATGCGGCCAAAACCGGCGAGATAGGCGACGGAAGGATCTTTGTTTCTGATGTAGCAGATACATTCCGCATACGCACCGGTGAATCAGGGCCAGAAACCCTCTATGAGAAATAATTGAACTAAAACAAAACCTTACAAAAATTTAGAATTATGGACGCAAATAGTGCATTAGATATATTATGGGTCTTACTGGCCGGGATTTTGGTCTTCTTTATGCAAGCTGGTTTTGCTATGGTCGAAGCTGGTTTTACCAGGGCTAAAAATGTTGGAAACATTATCATGAAGAACTTTATGGACTTCTCCGTTGGTTCATTAATGTTCTGGATTATCGGATATAGTATCATGTATGGAGGTGACGGAGCTTTCTTTGGTGCCTTTGACTTCTTTTACAACGATGGTACGGATCTGCACAATTTATTTTTCCAGACTGTATTCGCAGCAACAGCTGCAACAATTGTTTCGGGAGCCATGGCTGAACGTACAAAATTCAGCACTTACCTGTTATTCTCACTAATCATTACTGTAGTAATTTATCCGATCTCAGGTCACTGGGTTTGGGGCGGAGGCTGGCTAAGCGGACTGGGCTTCCATGACTTTGCGGGCTCAACAGTTGTTCACTCTGTTGGAGGCTGGGTTGCCCTGGCAGGTGCATGGACAATTGGTCCACGAATTGGCAAATACAATGGAAAGGCCAATGCCATCCCTGGCCACAACATGGTCTTAGGAGCATTGGGAGTATTCATTCTTTGGTTAGGCTGGTTCGGCTTTAACCCAGGTTCACAGCTGGCCATTAGCGGCGATAATGCCTATGCGGTAGCACTTATTGTTATTACCACTAACCTGGCTGCAGCAGCAGGAGCAGTAGTGACAATGTTCGTTACCTGGTTCAGATATGGAAAGCCTGATCTGTCGATGACATTGAACGGCGCACTCGCAGGTTTGGTTGGTATTACAGCAGGATGCGATATCGTATCTCCAGCCGGAGCTATTGCCATCGGTGCAATTGCAGGACTGGTTGTCGTTTTCTCAATTGAATTTATAGATCAGAAACTTAAAGTAGATGATCCTGTTGGTGCCATTTCCGTGCATGGTGTTTGTGGCGCTGTTGGTACATTATTGGTTGGACTCTTTGCCACAGATGGTGGTCTGTTTTATGGTGGTGGAATCTCACTACTTGGAGTTCAGGCATTAGGTGTCGTATCGATTGGTGCGTGGGCCTTCGTTCTTGGATTAATCCTGTTCAAAGTATTGAAAGCCACAATGGGACTACGCGTTTCCGAACAGGAAGAGCGTGAAGGACTTGACATTCACGAGCACGGACAAAGTTCTTACAACTATTAGAAAAAATAATAGCATTGGATGACGAACCATTCCATCCAATGCTATACAAAACATTAAAATGTTGCGTTGTTTTATTTTATATTGAAAAGCAATGGCCTGCACGAACGGTGTGCAGGCCATCTTTTTTTAACGCGCGAAAAATTCTTCATGAATAGCGTCGATAGCCATATCTCTGTCATCACGGGCTACCATGAAATAACTGGCAACAGCAGATGCACCTGAAACGATCATCTGAACATTAATTTCCTTTTTAGCAAGTGACATAAACAAACGACCCGCCACTCCCGGACGATCCAGTAATCCCTCGCCCACAACAGCAATGGTTGATATTTGCTCCGATGCAATTAATTCAGTTACAGCCGAAAGATCAAGACTTTCAACAACAGCATAAGCACGCTTAATATCTTTTGCCGACAATAGCAGGTTAATAACAATTTGAGAGGTAATAACCGACTTAATATTAATTCCTGCCTTGTCTAATGCCACGGTCACTTTTGCCAGTACACCTTTTTTCAGCCCAACACCTGCACCACGAAGCTTAAGTATACAGAAATCATCGCTGTAGGTAACACTCTTTACAATGCAATCACTTACTGTTTCCTCACCATGAACAACTGTTCTTGGTTCTACACTTCCTTCAAACGCATCAATGTTACCAATGTGAATTGGAATTCCCACTTCTTTAAGCGGCTCCACAGTGCGAGGATGTAAAATACTGGCCCCAAAATACGATAGCTCTGCAGCCTCTGTGTAGGATAAGTGTGTAATACGTTGCGGTTTATTCACCAGTTTAGGGTCGGCACTCATAAAACCATCCACATCCTTCCACACATCCAGCGACTCTGCGTCAAGGCAGCGTGCAAGAGCTGCTGCTGAATAGTCGCTACCTCCACGTCCTAATAAAGTCACTTTCCCATGCTCTGAAACACCATAAAAACCAGGAACCACATACACTTTATTCTCCGACAATCGCTTCTTAACATTTGGAGCAGATATGTCAAAATCAACCGTTGCATTACCAAATTCACCATCGGTTACCAGGGGCATATTTTCGGGCAAGGCTTCTTCAGCATCAATTCCTTTGCTCTGAAGAATTGAAGTTAGTACCAACGAACTTAAGCGCTCACCATAACTAAGAATCACATCCTCAACAAATTCAGGCACATCTCCAATGTAATGAATACCGGTCAGGTAACGGCTCAACTCTTTAATGCGCGATTGTACAGCATTTAAAGTCTTATCCTGCCACTCCTTATCATCAAAGTTTTCAAGAATAGCCTCTTTCTTTAATTCTCGCAAAAACTGAACGAGCTTTTCAATGTTTGACTGATCTTGTTTAACCCCCTCCATGGACTCGATCAAATGGTTAGTGATTCCATAAAAAGCAGAAACGACAATAACCATTGGTCGATCATAGGTTTTTATCACCCGAACAAGCTTTTGAATATCCTCTTTCTTTTTTAGGTTAGAGCCCCCAAACTTGGCAACAACTTTTTTCATTAACAATATAATATAATGGCATACTGCCGTTAATAATTTGAATAACGCACTGAATTGAATCAGGAAATACTGAGGTAAAATAACTATGCCCGACCGGGCATTCGAAAGTAATAATCTTGTGTCATAATCAATTGTTTAAATTCATCATCTTCCCTAAGGAAACAGGTTTTGGCACCTGCCGTTTGGTGGTTGCCAGAGGTTCTCAGAGCCTGTCTCTCCCCTCTTCTTAATAAACTCAAACATCTGCACTATTGGCGCAGAATGGATGCAAACATAGTTGTTTGCTGAATAACTACCAAGTGAATGCGAAAATTCATGTTCGATTCCAAAGTAAATCATCCTTTAGCATCAGAAGTAAATCTGAATGCTTGTAGTTCATACCCAATAAGCGCTTTGCTTTTTCAGTGGATATGATTTTAAAGGGGACATCTTCTTCGTTGAATTTTAATTTAGACTTCCCACTTAAGTCTGCAGCCAACGAATAAAACTCTTTGCGTGTAGGATGCGTCTCTGAAACACCATTAAAGACCTCGCCGAAGACCTCTTTGGTCAATACACGTTCTATGAGCTGAATACAATCATCCAAATGAATTAAGTTAACTGGCTGATTGCCTCCTTTTATCTCTTTATCGCTTGAGAAAAATCGCCCCGGATAACGAACTCCACCTACCAGACCTCCAAAACGGATAACTGTTGTGGCAAAGCTTCCATTTTGAAAGGCACGTTCAATATCCAAAAGCGCGTTCTCTCCATTCTCTACGGATTTGGTATCATCTTCATTCGCAATTTGATTTCCTGAAGGATACACCGAAGTTGAGCTAACAAATACAACTTTAGACATCTTATTGTTTTCAATCGCCTTTATCAATGGCAAGTAGACCTTCACCTCTCTGAAAAGCTTTGAGGGTGGGATATTAATTAATAGATAATCCGACTTGAAGAAATTATCATCCAGCGTATCTGGTCTTGATATATCCAATAAAAAAGGGATGATACCTGCAGATTCTAATTGTGCTAATTTATCTACTGAAGTCGTAGAACCTTTTACCTGCCAACCCTTTTCAATAAAGTGCTCAGCCAGGGGAAATCCCAACCAACCACATCCCAGAATACTAATCGTTTTGTTCATACTTTAAAAACCGTCTTCAACCTGTTTTGTTTAATACCTATCCATGCATGAACTACGTATATTACGGATGAATGCCTCCGGCTTTTTCAACTCTTTGTAAAAAGCGACTACATATTTGTAAATGGCTTTTCTCTTTCTCGGTTCAAGATGCTCGAAATTCAGAATCGTCTTATATACATCTTCCTCAACAGCCATAAATTCTTTAATCAACTGATAGTAATTATCATCATAGTCGCGGCACCGTCCAGTATAATCCCGATCAGTAACTGATTCTGCAGAAGACCATTCGGCAGGATTCGCATATGAGGCATTCACCAGCCCTGCGTGATCAAAATCGTAAGGAATAGCCGTAACTTCTTCCCTACTATCATCAACAGGCTTTATAAACTTAATGTTATGACCACTTTTTATGCGCCAATCAGTATTACCGATCATATAGCAAAAGAAGGCTACGCGATCGGCATCAAGAGAATTGATAACAGCGTCGTGAAAATATTCCCCTTCAATTTCAATGGTATTCGTTCGCTCCGTCATCATATACAAAGGTTCAATAAAAAAACCTTTACTTCTGTAATTTTTGCCGCGCGCCCCTATATCATAATAGGTCACATCAAGCAAACGCGTACGTAACGCGTATGGACTAACTAATTCCCAAAGCTTGTATATCAGATACTCTTCCAGCATATACTCTTCGTAAATCTTTGAATTAACACAATGGGTCACCAATTTTAGTTTAGCCAGGTATCCGTCTGTGGTAAACAGTGTGTCAGGTTTAAAATTCAGCATTACCGGCGGGAAAAAACATATATCTTTTCGATTATTACCACGTGCCCTGCATCTAACATTAAAAGTACTGGAATCTGCAGGCGCATCATAAATTACAATTTTTCCATCACAATATTCCTCACTTTTTTTTCGAATATGCGTGGTTACATCAAAATGCAAGCTGACTTTCAGAATCTCTTCGTTTGAAAAAAAAGACGGATATAACGAGTCCGTCGCAACATGTGCTGAAGACACATTTCCCTGGAACAGAAAACTTAAAAACACAATTATAACCGACTGTTTAATCATATAACTCACTTCTTTTCTGTAATTGTGACATCCGCAATTGCCAATTCAAAGGCATAATTTATGAAAAAATAGCAGTCCGTAAAAATCGGCTTGATATTCAAATATTTAATACGTAGTTTGAAGTATCAAAACACATGCTTATGTACAGATTTGCGATTGATAACCAGGAAGAACTACAAGAAGGGATAACGCGTGTTCTTAAAGAACAATATGCTTTTATCGGGTATCACACCAGCATTCCCAACGACATTGACACGTCTGTTCATGAAATCAGAAAAGCCATAAAACGCATTCGTGCCATACTTCGATTAGTAAGATGGGATATAGGAGAGGAATTATACCAGGGCGAAAATATGCGTTTCCGAGATTTGGGGCGTGAGTTGTCACCATTAAGGGATTACCATGTCATTATCACCTACCTGGCCGAAAATTTTGAAGCAGAAGAATTAAAAATTCCGGAAGATAGCTTTATCAACCTCGTCAATCACCTCAATTCAAAAAAGGAAGCTGAACTAAAACGCTGCATTGACAACCAGACACTTGAGACCATAAAGGAACAGATGGAGATTTCAACCCACGAATTATCAGAATTTCCTTTTGACTTTTTAGGTCCACATACCATTCGCCAGGGGACAGCTAACGCCTACAGTCAATGTCTAAACAAGATGGCTGAAACCCAGTTAAAATTGGACGATCATCCATTACATGAATTGCGCAAGAGAGTTAAATATTTATTGAACCAGATGATCCTTATCCAGGAAGTATGGCCAGACTTTTTCAAAACATATTCAACTTCATTGAAGGAAGCATCTGATCTGTTAGGTGATGATCATAACATTGCTGAAGCAATCACCCTGGTCAATAGTATACCTAATGAAATACTAAGCCTTGAAGACAAAAACAACCTTACTGATTCATTCACTAAGGAACGTGACCATATTCATCGGGAATTGTGGCCTCTGCTGGGAAAACTCTTTACCGAGGATGCCAAAGCCTTTGTTAAACGCATAACATCTTACTGGCTCATAAGCAGAGAATAAGCCAAAAGAAGCGCATCTGATATGACTACGATGCGCTTCTTTTTCTTTACAGGCCTTCTTAATCTTTAATCTCTGCCGCAAATACCTTTGTTGTGAATCAACAGTGCATTTACTACGTACATAATTACTGGATTAGAGATTCTTTTAAGGATGCACGACTTGTTTTGATCTTTAACGAAGCTTTCATTATTGCACCCAAAGCCAGTAATAAGCCGATATTCCCTGCCAGGAAGGCAAAATCGTTCAGTTGCAATAGTATATACAGGAAGGCGTAAAGTATACCAAGCATAATAAAGATCCAGAAAGCTTGTTGTTTGTCTTTTATCATTCCGTAGGAGTAGGAAGTTACCATGCTGATAATTGCCAATGAAGCCACCAGATAAGCCCAGGCAAATCCGATATGTTCACTCAGTGCCGTGAGGATTGAAAAAAACAAAACCAAAGCCAAACCCACCAAAAGATATTGTATAATTTGTACTTCCTTTTTCTTAACCAATTCAATAAAAAGGAAAACCAACAACGTAAGACTGATAATAAGAATTCCATATTTTGCAGAGCGTAAAGATTTTTGATAATGATTAACCGGATCATATAGATTGACTCCTAACTGATGCGTATCGATCTGATAACTGCGCCCCAGCCAGTACTGTGGAAAATTACGATTAAGGTGAGTAACGGTCCATTTGGCCTCAAAGCCTTCTTCACGAACAATTGGATCAATAGGTGAAAAATCACCCACAAAACTGGGATTATTCCATGACGAGTTAATTTGCACACTTGTCTTCTTTCCAACAGGATTAAACCATAAGCCTTTGGCTCCACTTAACCTGAATTTAGCTTCAAATGGCAGCTTTTGGTTTAATTGGTCTTCAAGTACAGGAGCTTTCATCGACACACCAGAAGTATTTAAATCCTGAATAATTAATCCAGCTTCAGGTTCTGCAGCAGAACCATTCCAGTCAAAAAGTAACTCTCCTTTTATTCCTCGGTTATCACTAATCCCCAGGGTAACATAGGCATTGCCCCATTCAATTTCATCAGCTACCACATCAACCTTTGAAAGATCATTAAATTTTCCAGTTATGATGAAATCTGAGTTATAGAGCACTTTTTTATAGATTCCGCGGTACCGGATCTCAGGCTCAACTGCTCCTTTGATCATTAGATCTTCAGGCATGATATGCAGCCATCGCTTATGCTTTTTAAGTTCTTTACCCTCCTTCACATAGTAATAGGTAGGTACGTGTAAAACAGGCCCTGTTACAACCTGTTCTCCTCCCCATTTCTCAAACAGTTCGCGTTCAACTTCAGCTTCTGTAGCCTGACGTTCACGAATAACGGACTTTACCATTCCCAATGGAATCAGCAAAAGTAAAACCAGTACTCCAATCATAACAGCCTTAAATGTTAGGGTCTGATACCAGTTTTCTTCACTCTTTTGTTTTGTGATCAATTCCATAATATAATTATTAAAAGTACTTTGTTTTTCAAAGTGTATGAATAAAAAAAATTACAATCCTCCTAAAAGCTCCTCCAGAGCAGCCAAATGTTTTTTGAAACTTTCTTTTCCGTAGGCTGTCGCGCCATAGGTTGTATTAGGCTTACGACCTACAAACTGCTTCACAACATCAATTAAATCATTCTTTTCCAGTGCCTTTAAATGACTGGCTAAATTTCCATCGGTAACACCCAACAGTTCTTTAAGGGCGTTAAACTCCAATCGATCATTTACCATCAAAGCCGACATAACCCCCAAACGCACCCTATTTTCAAAATTTTTATTTAGCCCCTCTATAATGGTTTTCATCTATCGTACTTTAAATACATACTTATTCCATACACTATATGAAATACACCAAATCCCAATGACCAAAAGATCAAGCCGTAATTAAGAAATATTCCTGCCAGCAAGCCTAATCCAATTTCAGTATATGCCAGATATTGAATGTCACGTTGAGTATATCGTGAAGCCATGAGCAATGCCAGACCATAAAAAATAAGCATTACTGAAGCTACTAATCTTATATTTTCGTGATAAACCAAAATTAAACTGAACACTCCTCCAATTGACAAAATAAACACAAGATTCAGGGCCACTAAACGCGCAGCAGGTGTCCAAAATTTAGCATTAGACCGCTTAGCTTTTCTCCAGCTTAAATACCAGGCTGATGTTACTGCTGAAACAAAAACAACAATAGCCGTAACAAGCATTCCTAATCTGACATGCAGTGTATTGGTTGACTTTAGGCCTTGCATATACTCATTATACACGTTCGTTCCCTGATCCAGGATAATAAAATATGCGAAAGCTGCACCAAGCAAAGCTATAACACCAGCAGCGACACCAGACAATCCACTCAGGGATAAAAACTTAGATGACTGTTCCATCATCTGCCTTATAACTTTTATATCTTGTAACGTCTCTGCTTTGTCTTTCATATCATAGTACTTTGCACTTCAAAGTAAAGCATTATTTATTTGTTCTCAAAATAAATTTTGCAACACAAGGAACAATTCATTTCGAATTTGTGTTACTATTTCTAAACACATTGCCTATGTATAATGGATTACTACATGCCCACAGCGGCATCAGATATTTAACACTTATATTTTTAGTTTGTGTGATTATCCAAAGCTTATTGGGTTGGATGCGCCAAAGAAAATATGCTGGTAGCCACCATGTGTTAGTTAAGCTAAATGCTGGATTTTTTCTTGCACAACTAATGATAGGATTGGTTTTATATACCATAAGTACCAAGGTACTATTGGATCCTGAAATGTTTAAAAGTACACTTTTACGCTTTTTCACGCTTGAACATCCCCTTATGATGCTTATTGCAACTGTAATGATCATCCATAATGCCGCCAGGTCAAAATCATACAGTAACTACACTACACACAAGCGCATATTCTGGAACAATCTGATAGCACTTATTATTGTTATCATTTCAATACCCTGGCCATTTAGAGAACAGTTGGGAGCATCGTGGTTTTAATACATCTACAACTTGTATTTTATTGTAAGTTAAAAACCTTATCTTCACTGCTCAATCAATTACAACAACTAACCTATGATGTTTCTTGAAGCAAAGAAGGTGGTTAAAAAATATGCCAACCACCTTGCATTAAATGAGGTCGATTTACAAGTACCAGAAAACACCATTTACGGCCTGCTTGGACCCAATGGAGCGGGTAAAACCACATTAATCCGCATTATCAACCAAATTACAGGTCCCGACTCCGGTGAGATCATTTTTAATGGTCATCCTTTAAAACCAGAAGATGTTCACCACATTGGCTACCTACCAGAAGAAAGGGGGCTATACAAAAAGATGAAGGTAGGTGAACAAGCTGTTTACCTGGCACGAATGAAGGGATTATCACGCCACGATGCATTGAAAAGACTTAAATTCTGGTTTGAGAAATTTGAGATTCAACCATGGTGGGACAAAAAAGTCGAAGAACTATCAAAAGGAATGCAGCAAAAAATCCAGTTTGTTGTGACTGTTTTACACGAACCAAGGTTACTGATCTTCGATGAGCCCTTCAGTGGCTTTGACCCAATCAATGCCAATTTATTAAAGCAGGAAATACTGAAGCTGAAAGATAATGGGGCGACCATATTATTTTCTACTCACAACATGGGTTCTGTAGAAGAATTATGTGATCACATTACCCTCATTAATAAATCACAAACAATTTTAACAGGACAAATCGATGAAATCCGCCAAAGCTATAAAGACAACCTGATAAAGCTGGATTTTACTGGGGACAGCTCCGATATTGAAGCGAATCTCAATGAGGATTTTAACATCCAGGACATCAAAAAGGTGAACGGGCACCAAACTGCTTTTATAAAAATGCAGAACAATGCAACTATCAACCAATTAATTGGCCACATAATTAACGATGTTCAAATTGTTGGTTTACATGAAGTATTACCAACAATGAATGATATTTTCATTAAAGTTGTTGAACAAAGTAACCTGACAAAACCTGTAAAATAGTCCACCATGAGTAAGATTTCCCTTATTATACAACGCGAATACACCACACGGGTAAAAAAGAAGAGCTTTATAGTGATGACCATTATTGGTCCAATTTTATTTGCCGCTATGATGGTATTGCCCGGCTGGTTTGCTTCAATGGAAGATACAGAAGAGAAAAAAATCGCTATTATTGACCAAACAGGAAAGTACAATGAGCAAATCACCAGTACTGAATACCTGAAATTCAGTTGGCTTGGTATACAGGCATCTGAAACGATAGCACAGGATTATGAGAACAATGGCTTCGATGCATATCTGATTATAGAAGATGATTTACTTGAACACCCCGACGCCGTCAAAATATATTCATCATCGCAGATCACAATTGATGTAAAAGAACATATATCCCGAAGTCTTGAAAAACATCTTGAAAATGAAAAATTAGCCAGCTACCAGATCGAAGGATTGGATGGAATCATCAAAGACATCAATGCGGTTCGTGTTAAGGTTAAGACCATTAAGCTGGGTGATGACGGTTCTGAAAAAGAGAGTTCGACTGAATTGATAATGGCAGTTGCCATTATTTTTGCTTTATTGATCTACATGTTCGTATTGGTATATGGAATGCAAGTGATGCGCGGTGTGATGGAAGAAAAGGTTAACAGGATCGTCGAAGTTATCGTTTCATCGGTAAAACCTTTCCAGTTGATGATGGGTAAAATCATTGGTATCGCAATGGTAGCTCTGACCCAGTTTCTGCTTTGGGTTATCTTAACAGGATCCATAGTAGCCGTAATGCATAGTATCTTTACAAGCGATGTTTCAACAGTCCCCCAAACCAGTAGCATAGAATCTGTCAGTAGCCTGAATGGTCAACAAATTGACAATCAGCAAATGTCTGAGTTCGGAGAGATATTTACCGGATTACTTGAAAAACTATTATCACTTGACCTGGTTGCAAGCCTGGTTTTATTCGTATTCTACTTCCTTGGAGGCTACCTGTTGTATGCCAGTCTTTTTGCAGCACTGGGTGCAGCACTTGATAACGAAGCAGACAGCCAGCAATTTGTCATGCCGGTCATGATGCCTCTGATACTATCTATCTATGTCGCAATGGCTGCATTTCGTAACCCGGCGGGTGATTTGGCATTCTGGTTCTCTATGATCCCGTTTACATCGCCGGTTGTAATGATGGCACGCATACCCTTCCAGCCACCCGTGTGGCAAATAATATTGTCCATGCTTATTTTGGTAGGAACCTTTATTTTCACAACATGGTTTGCAGGACGTATTTATCGTACCGGTATATTAATGTATGGTAAAAAAGTTTCTTATAAAGAGCTTTGGAAATGGTTCATGTATTCAGGAAAATAACAGATAGAAAAACATAAACTTAGGGAGGTTGTTTCAATGTCATTGAAACAACCTCTTTTTTTGCCTTAATGGCACTTTTAAATTTTAACCCTGGCAGTTTGTAAAGCCTATTTATGTAATTTTAGGCTTCCTATTTAAACGATACACATGAAAATAGCCATTATAGATCTGGGCACCAACACCTTCAACCTGCTGATTGCAGAACAAACCGAGAAGAGTTACAATATTTTGGTTGAGAATAAATACCCCGCCAAATTGGGTAAAGGTGGGATCAATGATAAAAAGATCGTTCCTGAAGCAATGGAACGAGGTATCACAGCACTAAAAACACATCTTAAAACGATAGAACAGTACAAGGCCGACAAAATAGTTTGTATAGCTACTGCCGCTATCCGAAGTGCAAAAAATGGCCAGGACTTTGTTAAGCGTGTTAAAGATGAGTTAGGGCTGACCGTTCATGTTATTGATGGTCAAAAGGAAGCTGAATTGATTTTCGATGGCGTTAAGCAAGTAATTCCTATTGGTGAAGAACGTATTTTGATTCTGGATATTGGCGGTGGCTCCAATGAATTTATCATTGCTAATAAAGATGGTGTTTTATGGAAACATAGTTTTGACCTGGGAATCGCCAGGCTTCTTGATCGCTTTCAACCTTCTGATCCAATCACCACTACCGAAATAGAAGTAGTTGAAAAATACATCAGGGAAGAACTGTCATTGCTATACGACGCTCTTGAAAAGTACCCGACTCAAACGCTCATCGGATCATCCGGTTCATTTGATACTATCTCATCAATGATAGCAGTCAATCATCACCCTCATCTGGACATGTCCAAAGTAATGAGCTATCATATACCTATGGAATATGCACAGGAAATGCACGAACTATTTCTCAGATCGACCGCAAGTGAAAGAAAGGAAATGAAGCGCATGGACCTCCATCGGGTGGAAATGATTGTTTTGGCCAGTATTTTTATTAACTTCATCGTTAAAGAATTCAACATTAAAGACATATGGCAATGTGCCTTCGCTTTGAAAGAAGGTACTATTTTACAGATTATCAACGACCAACTATAACTCAATAACATGGCAAAAATATTAGTGATAGACGACCAGCGAAGCATTAGAAATACCCTTAAGGATATATTGGAATACGAGAGCCACACAGTTGATTTGGCAGAGGATGGAGAACAGGGACTTGAAGCATTTAAAGCAGATAAATACGACATTGTGCTTTGCGATATCAAAATGCCGAACATGGATGGTATGGAAGTACTGGACAAACTGCATTTACTCAATCCCGATACACCGGTTATTATGATATCAGGTCATGGCAATATTGACACGGCCGTCGAGGCGATCAAAAAAGGCGCTTACGACTTCATTGAAAAACCACTGGACTTAAACCGCATGTTGGTCACTATTCGCAATGCCAATGAAAAGAAAGACCTGGTAACAGAAACCAAGGTACTAAAGCGTAAAGTAAGCAAGACTTACGATATGATTGGTGAGTCGGAACCAATTGCCAAAGTAAAGGATATGATCGATAAGGTTGCGCCTACAGATGCCCGTGTTTTAATTACTGGTGAAAACGGAACTGGCAAAGAACTGGTGGCCCGCTGGTTACACGAGAAAAGCAATCGTGCCGGTCAGCCTTTTATTGAAGTTAACTGTGCCGCTATTCCATCCGAATTAATCGAAAGTGAACTATTTGGTCATGAAAAAGGAGCTTTTACATCGGCTCACAAACAACGAAAAGGTAAATTTGAACAGGCCAATGGAGGAACCATATTCCTTGATGAAATTGGTGATATGAGCCTGCCTGCTCAGGCAAAGGTTTTAAGAGCTTTGCAAGAAAACATCATAAGCCGTGTGGGTAGCGATAAAGATATAAAAGTTGATGTGAGGGTATTGGCTGCCACGAATAAAAACCTGAAGGAAGAAATTGCCAACACTAATTTTCGGGAAGACCTGTATCACAGATTAAGTGTAATCCTTATCCATGTACCGGCTTTAAATGATCGTAAAGAGGACATCCCTTTGCTGACCGAACACTTTAAAAATATTATATGTGATGAATTAGGCATGCCTGTTAAAACATTTACTGATGATGCCATTGATGAACTAAAAACCATTAATTGGACCGGAAATATTCGTGAGTTCCGTAACGTAATTGAACGATTAATAATCTTAAGCCAGGAATCCATTACCAAAGATGATGTATTGGCTTATGCGCGCCCGATGAATTAATAGAATGAGAACTGAAACTGACTTTTTAGGTGATCTGGACTTACCGGATGATGCCCTTTACGGCATACATTCATTACGAGCTGTAGAAAACTTTCCTGATCAAACTCCATTCTTCATTGAGTGGTATAAAGCTGTTGGAATAGTTAAACTGGCCTGTTACCATACTTACGGCAAGTTTAAGTCAGCTGCCAGTCAGAATTACAACATCAATAATCTGCCTTTCAGCTTTATTGATGATGACATTCTCGATGCGCTCATTGACTCATCACAAAAAGTAAGTGGTGGTGCTTATTTTGACCATTTCGTTGTTCCTGCAGTTCAGGGTGGTGCAGGTACCTCAATCAACATGAATGTGAATGAGATCATTGCTAATGTTTCTCTTTTGCATCTTAAGGACTCCATTGGTAATTACGATCGTGTTGATCCTTTTGAACAAGCCAATGTTTTTCAATCAACAAATGATGTCATACCTACAGCATTGACTGTGGCGGCCATGCACCTTCTTAACGATCTTGAAGATGCAATAAATAACTTAAGGAATGTTGTTGAAAACAGAGAAGGAGAGTACCGTAATGTACTTAGGCAAGGCTACACCCAAATGCAGGCAGCTGTTCCAAGTACATACGACCGGCTATTCAGCAGCTATAACAATGCACTCTCCCGCGATTGGTGGCGCGTATCTAAATGTAGCGAACGTATAAAGGAGGTAAATATTGGCGGTGGAGCTATAGGTACAGGGATAAGTATACCTCGTTTCTTTATCATGACGGTAATAAAAGAATTACAACACCTTACCGGCCTTCCTATTACGCGGGGCGAGAACATGGGTGACTCTACCTCGAACATGGATCGATTTGTTGAAGTGCATGCGACACTAAAGGCTCATGCCGTTAACCTTGAAAAAATGGTTAATGATATACGCATACTGGGCTCTGACCTGTTTGCAGACAGGGAATTGATGCTTCCTAAAAGGCAAGTTGGAAGTTCGATAATGCCGGGAAAAATAAATCCTGTCATTCCTGAATTTGTTATCAGTGCAGTCCATAAAGTTTATTCCAATGATCAATTAATATCAAGTCTTTGCGGACAAGGTTGCCTCGATTTAAATGCTTACCTGCCAATGATCGGTCATGCACTGTTGGATTCGCTAAAACTGCTTACATCCTGTAACGATACACTTAGAAAGCATCTTTTTACAGATCTTACCATACAAACGGTAAAAGAAAGCACTCATCCGGTTTATCTCAATCCCTCTGTAACAACAGCATTGTCTCCGTACATTGGGTATCACCAGGCAGCCAAACTGGCTAAAGTAATGAAGGACAATTCCTTGTCTATATTTGAAGCCAATAACAAGACGAAAATCATTGACGCTGATAAGCTTAATGAATTAATGAAGCCGGAGGCACTGATTCGACAAGGATACAGCTTAAATGACATTAAATAACTAGCAATCAATCAAAAAAACAGATCAAGCGTCATTTTTATCGACCAAGTTTCATATATTTATACACGTTATTAAACCAAACTCACTTTATAAACACCCATAGTTGTGAGCACCAACGCAATAGAAAATGTAATTATTGACCTGAAAATAGATTGGAGATGAACCACCCTTTTTATTTCACATATAATTTAGTTGCCGTTGGACAGGTAGAAGGCTTAATCGAAGCTGGAGGTCAACAAGTTCAATTCAAGCTGACCAACAATAGTAATCCATTACATGATCTGCTGAAAGGTATGATCAACCTGGTATTTGAACCATCCCACATTTGGGGTGAGGACAATATAAGTTGGATCGACTGGTACGAAGAAACGGGTAGTTTAAAATGGGTACTTTCGACTGAAGACGGTCATATAATACACATTAAAATAATCAGGTACGACGACTTCTTTGATGAATCATCGGGTAAGGTGGTTTTGGAAACCTCCATCAGCATGCTTGATTTCTATTATGCCATTGTTCAGCGTTTAGATATCTTCTTAAAAAAAGAAGGACTGCTAAACTACGAGCAAAAATGGCAAAAAGACGAATTCCCATTCACCTACTTTCTGCTATTGAAAAAGCACTTAATTGAAAAAGGACATTGGATACCAACTAAAGAGCGATTGGGCACATTAAGTGATGAAATTGACTTTCTATTGACATAGTTGGTCCGGCCATAATGACCATCCGTCAATTTTAGCACCTTTTTTAAAGCATTTTCACTATATTGATTACATAACACGGTTCAAAATTTTTATGAGTCAAGCTCCTTCATATGATGATTTAGTAAAGCGGATCAAAGAACTGGAAGACATTCTTCAAAATAATGCCTCCAAATATTATTACCAGGCGGTTAAAGATAGTGAAGAACGTTTCAGAGCCTTATCCGAAGCGGCAAGCGAGGGTATTATAATAACCGAGAAAGGTATTTGCATTGAGGCCAATAAGAGCGGATGTGAAATGTTTGGCTATACACGCGAAGAAGTTGTTGGTATTTCTGCGACCCAGGTTTTCCATGAATCATGCAGGGAAATGGTATTAAACAATATCCGACGTGAATATGATGGTACTTATGAAGCACTGGCAGTTCGTAAAGATGGATCAACCTTTATCGCAGAAATAAAAGGACAGAATTATATATACCAGGGTAGAAATGTGCGAATAACCTCAGTACGCGATATTTCAGAATATAAAAAAGCACAGCAGGCACTGATAGAAAGCGAAGGAAAATACAGAGAGGTGGTTGAAAATGCAGGTGATGGAATTTTAATCGGAAATCTGAAAGGTGAGGTGATTGAAGTTAACCAGGCCTTCTTAAACATGACCGGGTTTTGCGAGGAAGACATCCTTAACAGGCACATCAGGCATCTTTTCGACCCAGAGGTTATCAAGGAGAAGCCGCTACGATTCGACCTCCTAAACGAAGGACAATCGGTGATTATTGAAAGAGATATTATTGGTAAAAATGGTCAGTCTATTCCTATTGAGATGAACTCAAAGCGACCACATGCCAATTACTACCTTGCTATAGTGCGTGACTTAAGAGAAAGAAAGAAGGTTGAGAACATACTAAAGCTTAAAAATAAAGAACTCCTTGAAGCCAAAGAAAAAGCAGAAGAAAGTGATCATTTAAAGTCGGCGTTTTTAGCCAATATGAGCCATGAGATCAGAACACCTATGAATGGTATTATTGGTTTTGCTGAACTAATAAAATCAGATTATGCTAAGGAAGGAAAAGACAACACCTACCTTGATATAATCATTAGCAGTGGTCACCAGTTACTTCATATCATCAATGACGTACTTGAAATCTCGCGCATTGAAACAGGGCAGGTAAAACTCAACTATAAAAAGTTTGACCTGAAGTACCTGATCAACGAGCTGATCACATTCTTTTCCCATGCCGCAGGTATACAGCACAATAAATTAAACTTTATTCAACCGGATGAGGAAATTGTTATCAGGTGCGACGAAGCCAAACTGCGCCAGATATTAACGAACCTTATCAATAATGCTATCAAATTCACCCAAAACGGAACTGTTGAAGTTGAATGTGCTAATGCTAACAACAATATTCGCATATCTGTTAAAGATACGGGGATTGGTATTCCGGACGAATATCTTGACAGAATATTTGATCGCTTCTTACAGGCAGAAAACCGCAACCTGATGCACAATGGAACAGGTCTTGGTTTATCAATCTGTAAAAAATACATCGAACTAATGAAAGGTGAAATATGGGTTGAATCCAAAGTTGGTGAAGGATCCACATTCACATTTACACTACCTCTTATGCCTTAATTATTTCCTGATTAACTGATATACTTTTAAAGACAATATCTGAAAGGGCCTCATAGGATTCTCCACTAGGATAAACAGGCTTCAGGAATTCAACACTTACCTTCTTGAATGGTCGTGGAAACTTTGAACCACGAGGTAATGCATTAACAGCTCCTTTAATTGAAACAGGTACAATAGGCACATCTAATTCTCGGCTTAAGATGGCAAATGTTTTCTTAAACTCACCTAACTTACCATCGAAAGAACGGGTTCCTTCAGGAAATATAATCAGTTTCTTTTTCTTCTTTAATGCCTCACCCATCTTCTGAATTGATTCTTTAAGATCCTTATTCAGATCCATTATTATGATATGGTGACGATTGGCAAAATATTTTAAGAAACGTGACTTAACATGCTTTTCCTTAGCATAGAAATAAGTTTCTCTCACGCTTTTATTCTTCAACCATGAAGCTACAAATAAGCCGTCAAAGTAGCTTTGATGGTTTGGGGCAATAATACATGGTCCATCAGGTATATTATTGGCTCCTTTCCCACGAAAGCGGAAGTAAAGGCGGAAAAACATCTTTGACATCTTTAAGAAAATTGTCCCGGTAAACCAGGTACGAGGCAATTGAAGATTAACCTTTTCTTTCAGGATCTTTGACCAGTTGATCTTTTCTATCGACATCTTAGTTCGCTTCTCTGCAATATATTCACTTAAAGCTAATACAGATGAAAATCCTACTAACTGTTCAACCTCCATTTCAATACCGAAGGTAGATTGAATAAATACCAATAAACCAACTTTATCCAGCGAATCGAGTGCCAGATCATATTCTATATGATTATTCGGACGAACATTGCAGTTTTTTTCACTTGCTATAAAATCTGCAACTATCTTATATTCCTCAAAATTCACCTCTTCAGCCTGACTTGTCTTATCTTCCTTGACAGAGGCAAATTCGGCCAGCTTAAATCGCTGCAATTTCCCTAAACGCGTTCGTGGAAGTTCTTCATCAGTCACCGAGAAATCCATTATTTTCTTATATGGTGATACCGACTGGTTGTAAACATCTATTACCTCCCACTTTAGCTTTTCTTCAACCTGTTCTGTACTCAAGCCTGCAAAATCAGCCTTATTGGGAACAACGATCGCTTTCAACTGGTCAAGATCGGCATAGATACCCACTTCAGACACACAAGCTGCACGGTTTTCTATCTTCGCTTCAATCTCAGACGGGTTAATGTTTTTACCATTGGATAAAACTATGATCTCCTTTTTACGTCCGGTGATATACAAATAGCCATCATCGTCAAGTGTGCCTAAGTCACCGGTGTATAACCAACCATCCTTAAGTACTTCTGCGGTTTCTTCAGGGCGATTAAAATAGCCTTGCATAACATTGGGTCCCTTAACTACTATTTCCCCCTCACGTATCTCCACTTCGGCTACCGGCAAAACTTCACCAGGGCTACCAATACGAACACGTCCGGGACGGGTAAATGTGATCATTGGAGCTGCTTCGGTCATACCAAAACCTTCCAACACCTCAAAACCTAAGGTATTAAAATCACCTCCCACTTCGGGGTCAAGTGCCGCACCACCACATACCATATATTTTACTGCACCTCCAAATTTCTGATGAGCAGATTTAAATATTTTACGGGAGAAGTTTCTTGAATTGACTTTTTCCGCCAGTTTAAACAGGGCACGGGCAATTGCGCTGCTGTCAATCTTCGTACGAATACCTTTCCTGATGGCTGAATACAAACGCGGCACGCCAATAATGATTGAAACCTTATTATCCTGAAGCGTCTTTATAATATCTTCTGATGCCATAGATGGAGAAACAGCAATGGTTCCACCCACATAAAGTGGCGCAATCATGGTTCCCATCAACGGAAAAATATGATGCATTGGCAATAGCATCATTACCACTTCATCTTTTGTGTATATTTTAATTTGATTAGATACGGCATCGACATTGGCCATCAGGTTCTCAAAAGACAACATAACACCTTTAGGGCTGCCGGTAGTTCCCGATGTGTAGATGATAACAGCCGTTTTATCCTTATCATCATTTATATCACCCAAGCCATTTACTTCGACAGGCTCTAACTGATCACATTCTTCAATAACGAACACCTTTGTATCTATACCCGATTTTTCAATGGCCGATTCCAGCAAGGATTTCTTTTCAGTGGAAGTAAAAATCACCTCTGGGTAACAGTCCTTTAAAATGTATGCAACCTCATCTTCTGAAGACATAAAATCGATTGGAACAACAGTTGCCTCATTATACCAACCGGCATAGAATGAATAAATCCAACCCACCTGATTTTCTGAGAAAATGGCTATTCGATTAACAGAAATATCTTTTAACAACCCCGAATAGGTTGCAATATTTTGCTTCAATGCACTGTAACTTACCTTCAGTTCACCACACGAAACTGCCGTTTTTTCTCCAGCATTATAAATCATATCCTAATCCTTTGCGTTATTTCAACCTGACAAACCTACGTTTTTAATTGTTTAGGCACAACTAATACATGTATCAGCTACCAAAAGTTCATCATCAATATTATAAATAATCATATGAAGTTTCATCCGGACCATTAACAAATGGTTTAATAGCTCTGTTATATATTCCCTGCACGTAGGCAATAGCCATGCCATAATTCGTGATGGCAACATTGCCTGCTTTAGCAGGTCCAAGTCGGTTAAACAATTGTTTCCTGGTGATCATACAACCTCCACACTGAATAATCAGGGCATAATCATCCATTGGACGTTCTATTTTATCTAAACCGGCCACAACATCAAACTCCAGTTGGCGACCTGTGTATGTGGCTATCCAACGAGGTATCTTAACACGACCAATATCATCGCAGGCAACATGATGCGAGCATGACTCCAACATCAAAATGCGGTCACCATCTTTCAGCCTGTCAATCTTCGGTGTCCCCTGAAGGTAATTCTCAAAATCACCTTTAAAATGTGCCAAAAGAATACTGAAACTTGTTAAAGGGATATCCTTGGGGATTGATGCATCAGCTTTCAGGAAGATCTGACTATCGGTAATAGCCAGGGCAGGTTTAATTCCGGTTTTCTTCAAAAAGACATCTACTTCACGTTCTTTTAATACAATGCAAATGGCATCATTATCCAAAATATCGCGAATAGCCTGTATTTGTGGTAAAATCAGTCTTCCTTCCGGAGCCTCAATATCAATAGGCGTTATCAACAACACAATATCACCATACTGAATTATATCACCCACCAGAGATGGTGTTGTATAAGCTGATTCAGGAATTGCATGACGTATAGCTAAAATAATGCCTTCAGTGTCGCCATTATGGCAATTGTATGCCAAAACCCTGGAGCTACCTTCTGATTTGCAGGTTTCTGCAAACTCTTGAGTTAAACTTACAATATCAGTTTTATTATGAACTACTATAAAGGGAGTATCCTGTTCCTGAAACTTCTTCGCTAAATATCTTTCTTCATCACCCCAGGTATTATCAGTAACAACCAAAATGGCCAGATCAACCAATTTAATGGCATTAATTGTTTTTTTAATGCGCTTTTGACCTAATTCACCTTCATCATCAATACCTGCTGTATCAATTAAAATAACCGGTCCAAAACCGGTAATTTCAAATGATTTCTTAACCGGATCTGTTGTTGTTCCGGCATAATCAGATACAATTGCAATATCCTGATTTGCAAGGCGATTTATGATGGAGCTTTTCCCATTATTACGTCGTCCAAAAAGTCCTATGTGTGGTGTTCTTTCTCTACCCATCCCATATTGTTTATCTCCTGCAAATTTAAAACTTTTAATTTCAATTTATAAACCTCACACCCACCTATAAACCTGCCACTTACCAGGCATCTTTAAAATTAAAACAAAAAAAAACTTCTTATTTGTCACCCCATTTTATTAATTAAGTGTCTATATAACTGAATGCGAAAGCGTATTTATTAGCTATTGGCGTAAGTGAATAGTTTCTCATGGGTTTAGAAAGGGCTGTGGTATTTTTCTTTTGAAATTTTCTTTCATAATATACTAAAGGTTTAAGCAGATACTAGGATATTCCACAGCCCATTTTTTTAGATTATTACAACATTAGTATGATACGTTAAAATGAATTCTCATTTTAACCCTTAAACAATTAACCAAATAAAGAGGGAATCCATTACGGATTCCCTCTTTTATTTTAAATGCCAATTACGAGCATGCATTAAGTTTTTACCTGGATTAAGCCAACAACACTATAAGCTATTGCAAGTTTATTTCCGGGTAAAATTGGAACTAACCAACAAACCCCATCATATTCTGATTCATGAAAATCTTGAATGTCAGAGCATCAAGTTGTTTAAATGGAAGTACTGCCAGATTATCAAATTTTAAATGATGCTCAAAAGGTTTAATAATTTCATCGATGGCATGAACATACGATGGATATAGTTCTTTAAGACGTCTGCAGGTCTGTCTTATGATTTCTATTTTAACATCATTCTCTTCCTGGGGACTTGCAATATCTTCCAATCGTTTCTTGACTGAATTTAATGTTCTTACTTTTAGTTCTTTTTCCGACTCTATATCACTCCATACAACAGTTGCTTTTTGAACAAGCTTATCTAATATCATGTGCTTCATTGTTATGCCTGGTTTTAGTTCTTATATCAGTTAATAGCAAAAATGTTAAAACGTAACACTTTTTAGCATTTACCAGGCATAAAAAAAGCTGCATCATACTGAGCAGCTTTTATTTACGCTATTTATCGTAATGTTATTATAATTTTATTCCCATAAATAACACATCGTCTATCTGCTCCTGTTCACCAAGCCAATTCTCAAAGTTTTTCTTTACATGGTTATATTGATGCGTTCCTTTCTTATCATAAATTTCGCTTATCATATTTTGAACACCGACCTTCATAAACTTTTTACCTAAAGGACCACCAAACTGATCCGGATAACCATCGGAAAACATATAAACCTGATCACCCTTTTGGCAACTGTATTCTACATTCACATATGGACTTAATTGTTCTTCGTAACTATCTCCAATACTTCTGCGACTACCCTTGTAAATGGTCATTTCATCGTTAATAATCAGATAAACAGGTCGTTTAGCTGATGCCAGGCGTATTCGACGGGTAGGAATGTGTACTTCTACAATTGATATATCCATACCATCCATACTTTCATTCCCCTCAGTCTTTTGCAGCAACTTTTTCACCTCTTCATCAAGGCGTTCAAGCATTGCTGCGGGAGAGTCAATATCTGGTATACGGAAAATATCATTAAGTATAGTGGTTCCAATCATTGACATAAAGGCGCCTGGAACACCATGCCCGGTACAATCGGCACAACAGGCGATAAAATAATCCTTTGAGCGGTTAAACCAGTAAAAGTCCCCACTAACGATATCACGCGGTAAGAAATACACAAAAGACTCGGGAAAAACAGTCATTAACTCGTCCATTGAAGGCAGAATAGATGACTGTATCTTTTTGGCGTAGTTGATACTATCCGTTATATCCCTGTTTTTTCTTTCAATTTCCGCCTTCTGTTCGCGTAACTCCACTGTTTGCGTGGCTACTTCCTTTTGAAGTTTTTGATTTTGTCGTTTTAATGCTTTTTGACGATAATCGTGCAGCGCATAAAACAGCAGTACCAATAAGCAACCACATAGAACAAAGAACCACCAGGTTCTCCAATATGGTTTGGCAATACTTATATTGATCGTTCTCAACAGGCTGGTTTCTTTTCCATCGGAATTAAATGCCCGTATTTTAATTTTATAGTTCCCAAAACTTAAATAATCAATTTCTTTATGATTGATATTATCCAGCTTCGTCCATTTAGCATCCTCATCATCACCTTCCTTATCAATTTTGAACTCATAATTAACACCTTCAGGATTCTTAAAACTTATAGCCCTGAAAACTACCTTAAACTTATAGGAGTGTTTCCCATAGGGATAGTCAAGTTTGAGCTTATTAGTTAATGGAACGGTCACATCGTCTATTTCAATACCCGTAATATTTAATATGGGTGCCACATTGTTAAGGCGATCGTTCTCGGGTAAATAGTTAACAACTCCTTTATTTGAAACAAACCAGATCCCACCTGCATCATCGTTTCTTACCTGGAAAAACTCATCACCAAGCTCTTCGTTATGACCATAGGTTTTAACACTTTCCTCAATATCAGAATTTGCTTTTTCAATTTCTATCCGTGACAATCCTCCATCATGACATATCCACAAACGGTTCTTAATATCCTTAAAAATACCATAACAGAAATCCTTTTTCAGCCCGTTATTGGTCGTTACCTGTAATTCGACAGCGTCTTTATTGTAACAGATCACTCCTTCACCTTTGGTACTTATCCAAAGACGACCATCATTATCCTCACTCATACCTGTTACATCAACGGCAACATTATCTTTCACCGGATGACGCTCAATCCGATTCAGAATAGGATTAATCTTGCACAGACCGCCATCTTTGGGTCCTACCCAAATGTTATTTTTCGAATCTACATAAACAAAATTGATGTTGTTGTGTGACAAGCCATCCTTAATCTCATAGTTTTTAATGTGGCTGGTCTTTTTATTAATAATGACCAGTCCCCGTTGTGTTGCCAGTAACAGATAATGATCATAGCCTGCAATATCATTGATCTTCAGGGCCAGTTGATCGTTGAAATAATTTCTCTTTCTGAATGACTGTGCATCTACCGACTTATAATACAAGCCACTGTTTGCAGATGCGATCCAGATAGTGCCATCCTCTGACTTATGAATATCAACAATTTCGTCATTGGGAACACCACCGTATTGTTCATCAAAGTAACGAACATCAAAGCACATTGGATCTGTCAATATCAATCCTCTGTCAAGACCGATCCATAGTTGCTCGCCATCCTTAAATATTGAACGTGCCTTATAGTGAAAACCGATCTCATCAAGATTGTAAAACACAAAATACTGGTTAACCAATAGAGAAACACCGCCTCCCTTGGTACCAAACCAATAATTTCCTTCACGGTCACACAGAATATCCTGAACATCATTATTACTTAAGCCATTGTGATTTGAGTATTTGAAAGAATCATTGAAAATACCCTGAGCAGGATCAAAGATCAATCGTATAACGCCACTACCAAGAGTTGAAACCAGGAGATGTCCTTCTGCCTCTTCATAAATATCGGTGACTTCTTCTTCTTCGATATTAAACTTTTCACACAGAGTATTATCTGAAATATGACTAACTCCATTGGTATCTTCCATTTCATTGTAAGAATAAAATCCTCTGCCTCGTGTACCTATCCAATACTTATTATCAGCCTTGCTTTTAACAATGGTATTGATCCAGGCGCTTGGAATATCATCAATCTTTTTTATTTCAACAGTGTCATATGACTCATCAAACTCAAAAACAAACAAGCCTTTCTTTGCAGTACCAACAAGCATACGTGTTGGCGACAAGACCTGTAGCGCCGTATAGCTTTTTCTTCCAAATTTTTTACGGTCAAAAAAAGTGGTGATCTCGCCATCGCCTGATATTTTAATCAAACCCCTTTTCTGATCAATAGCCCAGATATTTCCTTCTACATCTTGTGAAATATCCGAAATCAATTGCGACGCTCCTTCAACAGCAAGCTTGTAAAACTGATCATTCTCCCGATAACTAATTAAGCCATTTTTATGACCGATCCATAGTCTGTTATCACGATCAAAGAATAAGCAATTGATATAGTTATGAGCTAATGAATCGGATGTGGTATAAACAGAATATTCAATTCCATCATATCGGATCAGGCCTTCATCGGTGGCCATCCAAACATAGTCATTCCTATCCTGAGCCAGGGCGATGATATCATTATCTGCAAGCCCTTCTGATGTATTGTATATTTTAAAATCAAAAGACTGTGCTTTTATAAGCCCTGGAATAACAACAAGAAGTACTAATAACCAATATGATACTATTTTTTTCATTTTTCAGATTTTTCCTCAAATACAATGACTGTCAACACAAGTACAACCAGGCTTAAAGCTCTTCAGCTCCAGGGTTACCCTTATACTTAGGTACACCTCCAATTGGCACACTATACGACTTGAGTAATTCACCATACTGGTTTTCGAAATATATCACTACGTTATTATTGCGATAGTCTCCAGTACGATTTTTATGCATTTGAATGTCGAGTGACGTGTTGTATTCTTCGGGTTTGATGTTATACATACTTGATGCCCATTCATCATCTCCTGAAATTTTCATTGGGCTGTAGGCTGTGGCAACAGAACGCACAATTATTCGTCCGTCATTATCCCAGTCAAAATTTGTTTGCTTGATAGAAACGATACTTGAATCATTCACATATGGATAGATGTGAGAGATCTCCCCCGGGTTATCATGCAATCGCACTGTGTACTTATAGTAGAATGCATATCCTCCTTCAACTTCATCCTGCACATCCTCTTTGGTGCTCATATAAAGCTGGTACATATTCCCATCGTCACCATCAACTCCTTCAATAATCACTTTAAAAACATGCCCTCCTTCTTCAGGTAAATACTCCCCTTCCGATGGATTTATAGGACCAAAGGTATACCACTTTTGATCGTATTCAGCATCATTACCAAATGTTTTTGAGGCCAGTAATGTTCCTTCATCATAATTGCCATCGAGGTTTAGCTTTTTAGCATCTTCGCTCGAACAACTCCCTTGCCCGCCATATATACTATACGAAGTCTGGGTATTCCACTCTCCCTGAATTTCATCATTCTCTCCACCACAATCAGGATCATAAACTTTTATATAAATGGGTGCAGTGTGATTTTCAGGTACTGTAAAGAAAATAATTTGACAAAAGCTGGCATCACCCCATGATGTTTCGGCATTGGCGCCAAAAGTGATCAGGTTAGGAATGTTTTCATCTCCACCGGGAACGGGCTGCGCATGAGCCATAATTCCGACCAACAATAATACAAATGATAGCTTAAGTAGTTTGGACATAATTATTCGATTACGTTAATTTCTTTGTAGGTGCACATCTTGTTATGCCGGTCACTCATACTAATGGTACCGCATTTAACAATGTGTTTTCCTTTTGTTCGAAAAATATACTGAATTGTTTCACCTTTTTGTTTAGAACCATCAGGTAACTCCCAATAATAACCATTAGGCTCGAAGTCTCCAAGGTTAGATTGCAAAGCATCAAGCGTTTGTAATTCACCGACTTTTACCGTATCGGGCACATTAATATAAACCTGAATTTTCTTTTTAACATCCTGATAAAAATCGTTAAGCACAAACAGCTCTACATTCTCAATTGTATCAACCAATACTGACTGAACATGGTAAGATCCTGGTTTTTTATACTTATGAATAACTGTATCTCCTTCTGCTTTGGCTCCATCACCGAAATACCAGACGTACTTTAAGGGTCCTTCGCCTTTCCCATTCATGCGATCGTAAAACCGATATGTATAGGTGTTTTCTTTCTGTTTCGTACCAGGACCGAAAATCGGGAACGTATAAGCATATTCGTATAAATTATCATCCCCTTCTTTGTCTGATGCAAAGTAACCAAACTGCTCACTTTCATCAACATAACAACTAAACTCATTGGCCGGGGTATTAATGCCATTATCCATGGCAATCGGTTTTACCCATTTCCCATCCTTTTTATAGGTATAAAAAAGATCAAGGCCACCTTCACCACCAAGGCTGTCTGAAGAAAAATAAAGCTTTCCGCTTTCATGATAAAAAGGAAAGTACTCATTACCACCGGTATTAATAACTGAACCTAAATTTTCAGCAGGTCCCCATTCCCCCTCTTTTCTTTCAGAAACATACAGGTCGGCCTGGCCATAACCACTTTCCATATCAGAGGCAAAGAATAGGTATCGCCCGTCAGGTGAAATGCTGGGATGCGCTGTATTGTAACTTCGTCGTGAGTTAAAAGGTAGGCCTTTTGCCCTGCTATAAGCGTTGTCACGTTCTTCTGCCACATAAACACCAAGCAGATTTTCGCTATTCCTCTTCAGGCTCTTTCTATTTTTCAGGTGTACCTCTGTGAAATACACCTCATTACTATCGGGCAGAAAACTAATTGACGCAGTATGGTATTCAGAAAAATAAGATGGTTGATATTGCTTTTCCTCTGTCCAGGTCGAATCCTGGCGCTGATGCACAGTAAATAAGTTGTAAAAATTTTGATTATCCTGATCAACAGCTTTGCTCAACCAGTTAACGTTTTTATTTGAACTAAAATATAATAATGTATCATTAACTGTCGGAGCAATCTCACTTTGATCCGGTTTACAAAATGGTAACTTCTTTACACTTAAACCCTGGGCGGTCATCTGCTGATAACTGCCTAAAAGTATGATACTGAATATTAAGACTATTTGACGCATACGACCGGTTTAAAAGAATTTAGGATTAGGAGTATTGACTTTATATCCGAAATCAAATTGAATGGCAATTTCGTGCGTACCATCATTATAACTGCTGATATCGCCGGTAGCGTAATCAAGGCTGTATGAAAATCGTAACTGTGGTGTTACCTGGTAAGCAACCATTGCAACGAAATCACCTGTTGTGCGATACGCTCCCCCAACCCATAACATATTGTTATAGATCACAGTCGCATTAACATCTATTGACGAATCAAACTCAGGATTATAGCGGGCCATAAAACTAGGCTGCAAGTGCCATTTCTTAGACAGGGTAAAAAGATACCCTCCGGTAGCGAGGAAGTTGGCTTTATCAAGAGCAAACTCATTTAAGCCTCCTTCAACATATGGATTGTAATAAAAGAAGTTTGGAACAGACACACCTAAAAAGAACTTTTGCGAATACCATGCTGTTCCAAAACCAACAACAGGCGCAAAATTAGATTCATTGGATGCAAACTCCGGATCTATTGCACCTTCCCCTCCTATTCCGTCAAGAGTGGATACCTCAGTCCAGTTGGCACTGTAAAAACTACCTCCTCCATTAATACTAAAGGCCAGCTTTTGGTTACCCGACATTCTCAAACGATAGGTATACGACCCAATAAAGCCTGTTTGTTTGTTAACTCCGTACTGCTGGTTAAAAACTTCAAGTCCAAGCGCAACATTCTCCTTTCTCAATGGTGAATGCATGCTAAACAGCATTGAACCGGGAGCACCATCTATACCAGCCCATTTTTTCCGATAACCACCATATAGCGATAAAACTTCCCGGTTACCCGAAAATGCGGTATTTAATGCATAACGATTATGCATATACTGGCTCATTACAATGTCTTTCTGTGCTGTAAGTGGCAAAAACGAAACAAGCAAGAAAGTTGCGAATACTATAATTCTTAATGCCTTTTTCATTATTTGCTTCCTTTAATGATTAAGTAACTCTTGATTGGGTCGATATTGTCACCTTCAAAAATATAGTAGTAGGTACCATCTTCCTTTTTACCATCGTCTTTTATTCCATCCCACCCCAATGCTGTTTCCTCGGTCTGCATAAAATCAACTGCCTTATAAATGACCTTACCTGTAACATCAAAAATGGTCAATTTATTATTGATTACATTGTCTGCCCCACCAATGATAAAATAATCATTCACCGTATCGCCGTTGGGCGAGAAGCCATTGGTCTCATACATTCCTTTATTTTCGAATACCAGTTCATCTGCTTCCTCAAAATCAGAACAATATTCGCCATTTGAAACTGTCCATCTAAAACTATATTTTCCGGTTTCTATACCATTAACAGAAGTTATAGGGGCTTCAGGACTTACAATTGTTGGGCTGGAAGATGGAAATTCAAGGGCTTCCCACTTTCCTGTCATTCCGTTCACTATGGGCTCTGCCTTCAGTTCTATCTCTTTAGCATGATATACTACATCAACATCAGTTAAAATAGAACTTTCAGGCACCTTATAAAATTCGACCTGAACCTGCGCCTCTCCCATACAAGTAGGATTATCAATAACAAATTCAGTTAATTTGAGCGTATAGGACTCATAGAACTGCTGGTCATTATCATTGACATAAATAGCAGACTTATCATCATTGACATCATCAAAATAAATCCCACTACCGTTTAGATCTATGACCGACCATGACCCGGAATTAGTCATTGTATTCGATATTTGACCATCTAAAGTAGTTTCAGTCCCGCAAACCGGACTACCAACTACTCCGGCAGAAGGCATTGGTTTTGAATCAACCTGTAAAGCAAATGTTTCATTAATATCTGCCATACACTCTTCCGAATCGCTTAATGAAATGATGGTATAGGTAGTATTGCCATCAGGAAAGAGTTCTATCTGACCACTGGCAGATGCCTGCGTGTGGGTTTCACGCATCCCTTGATCATCTTCATAGACTACCTTAATATCGTAGCGATTTGCTGCATTTCCTTCTACATTTATAAAAACCTGCTCGTCGCTACAAATACGATCATCGGAAATAGTGAATGTGGCGCTTGGTTCCGGAACTTCTGTAATATCAAAGTTCTTTGTATCAAACTGATCCTTACAGGCTCCATTGATCACTTTATAAATAATATCAAAGTTACCTGCTGCATCAGCTTTAAACGTAGCCGCCATTTCATCTTTTGATAAAAAGCTTCCTGTACCTGTTGCTGTATAATCCCATATTACTTCAGTGTAATCACCACCCGGATCTGCACTTAATGTTATTTCGGTGCGACACGTTGTAACATCAGGGCTAAGCACAGGTATGGGCTTAGTGTAATAGGCTATATCAATTTGCTCTTCCTCAATGACAACCCCGTTAACTTTATAGATGATCTCAGCAAATTCACTAAGATTGACATCGTACATACTTGTAACTTTAAAATAGCCACTTCCAGAGAAAGTCACAATTTTACTATCTGTCGCATCTACGTATGGATCGCCGGTAAATGGAATATCAATAAATTTCTCAGGGTTACCATCACCCTCGGGGTCCACTTCATAGGAATAATCGTATTCCCCAGATCCAAAAAATACCAAGGTAACGGTAACTTGCTGAACCCCACAAATTTCTGCTTTTTCAACTGAAACGGTTATTGTCGGCTTTTGCGCATATAATTCATCTACTCCCGTCCAAATCAGAAGTACAAAAACAATTAGTAGATATTTTCTCATCCCATTAATATTGTTAGCAAACGTAATTCCCCAAACCTGCTCAACAATGAAGCATTATACGCCTGATAATTAATAATGTTCCACCTCTCACAAACATAATTAAAAATTAGCGAACTAAGATTATTTTAACCACCAACAAGCATAGCTTGACATTAAAAAAGACGAAGTTCATCAAAAAAAAAAGGTACAGCTTCAATCTAAACGCCAGTAATCAATATTTGTTTTTCTCAACAATCAATAAATAATTGTTAAGTCCATTACTATAATTGAGGGAGCATTTTAAACGTCTACGTGCTAATGACGTACTTCAATAAAAAAGGCTGCCATTGGCAGCCTTCCATATATGTTGTTTTAATTCTCTATAGTGCTTTTCTTATTGAGTCGGCAATATGTTCAAACTCCTCTTTTTTAAGTTCCAACTTTGGATTTCTGAAGTTAATATCCGCTTCACTATTCATTGGAATCAAATGAATATGTGCATGAGGCACCTCCAGCCCCAATACCGCAACGCCTACACGTTTACAATCAATAACCTTCTTTTGGGCAACAGCAATTTTCTTGGCAAAGACATTCATATCAGCCAATAAATCGTCTTCCAGATCAAAGAGATAATCTGTTTCCTGCTTAGGTACAACCAGGGTATGACCTAAGGCTAGCGGATTAATATCCAGGAAGGCAAAAAAACGATCGTCTTCGGCTATTTTATAACATGGAATTTCTCCGTTGATAATCTTTGTAAAAATGGTAGGCATGGCATTAGCTCTTAAATTGATATCTCAACAATTTCAAAGGTCATCATTCCTGAAGGCACTTTAATCTCAACCTGGTCTCCTACTTCTTTTCCCAATAATCCTTTTGCAATCGGTGTTGAAATAGATATTTTTCCTTCTTTTAAGTTAGCTTCACTCTCCGGAACCAAGGTATATGTCATGGTTGCTTTATTCTTCAGATTTTTAATCTTCACTTTATTAAGCAGCTGTACTTTAGATGTATCTATACGCGACTCATCAATGATTCGGCTATTGGCAATTGTATCCTGAAGCTTTGCAATCCGCATCTCTAAAAGCCCCTGTGCTTCTTTTGCAGCATCATACTCAGCATTCTCCGACAAATCTCCCTTGTCACGAGCCTCTGCAATTTGCTTTGAAATAGATGGACGTTCATAAGTTTCTAACTGATGTAATTCCTCTCTCAGCTTCTTTAAGCCTGCTTCGGTTATATATTTCATAATCTTCCTCCTAATTCAATTATCGTCAATTATATAAAAAAATAAAAGAATCCCGATTTCCCGGAACTCTTTGATACAAATATATGAAAGTTATCATTAAGTTCAAAAGCCCAACTTCAAATCAGGCATATGCCATAGCTGCGCTTCACTTATTCATAAGGACGCTTTAAAATCTCAGAATAAATAACAGCTTGTCGTAAATCAATCTGCTCTTTATCAAACTCAAAACCTTCCGACTCCTCATCAATAGAAACTAATTTCACAGGCTCTTCCTTTGCGTGTTCGGTCTTTTTAAGCACCTCTTTTTTTTGCATATGCAAAGGCATCTCTTTTTTTACCACTTTGGGCTCCTGTACGACAGGCTGTGGCTTTGGCTTTGGATTCTGAAAAAGCTCCCTTAACTCTTCAAAAACATCCTCTTCACCCATCGACTCTGTTTCAGGTCGCATTGGTTCATCAGGTGCCTGCATTGGTCGTTTAGACTGCTTCTGCTTTTTATAAGCACTAAAGATAAGAGCGGCCAGCATGGCCAGTATATATAAAATATTACCTATATCGTCCATTTCCAATCAATTTGATTATTGCACCAAATTACCAATTTTTAAACGAAGAATCACACTTATGATCAAACAATCATTATTTTCGTCCTTTTTAAATTTAGTAAAATAACCTGTTGACATTACATTCGCCCAAATATTAATAACAATAAAACGGCAAGTATTGCGTTAAATCGATAAAGAAATTATTCATGAAGAGACTGCTTATATTATTTATTCTTCCACTACTTACCATTCACTGTAGTAAAGATTCTGACATTATTCCCAACGTCAGGTTTATAGCCACCGTTGACATAGTGCCTCAGTATTCGGGTAAGAGCCTTTTCATTATAATGCCCGACGGAAGAAACCAGATTGTTGGTGTTAACGGAGTTGTAGTTTGGAATGGTGGTGGCGACACCTACTATGCCTTTGACAGAACCTGCACCCATTCTCATGATGGTGGCAAATTACACTTTGTTGAAATCATAGAAGATGGCAACCCAATTGTACGATGCCCTGAATGTGGTTCTGAATATTTAGTGGCAACTGAGTATGGCGATATTGTAAAAGGTCCTGCCGTTCACGCCCTGAAAGCATACCCCACTTCATACAACAATGGACAACTAACGATACGGAATTGATTTTTTGGCATAGCTTTTGCAATACAATTAGTACCTATCAGTAATTCAACATACTGTAGTTGAGCAAATTTATAATTGCTTGTTACGTTCCCCAACAATGCCTCGATATAATTGCGAGGCATTTTTTTATACCCTTACTAAAGGGTAATATTTTAGTACTTTAAACATGGGGGGCAGACCCGATGATCACCACGGAAGTTTTGCCAGATCAACATTCCCTCCGGTTAACACGATACCAGTCTTTTTATTTTTAAACAATGGCTTATTCTCTAACACCACAGCCAAAGGAACAGCTGATGAAGGTTCAACAATTATTTTCATGCGCTCCCATATCATCCGCATCGCCTCTGCTATACTTGCTTCACCAACTGTGATAATATCATCCACCTTGTCTCTGATAATTTCGAAGGTGAGTGAGCCAAGCGATGTACGCAATCCATCGGCAATTGTATCGGGATTAACCACGGGCTGAAAAATCCCACTTTTAAAAGACCTGTAGGCATCATCGGCATTAGCCGGTTCACCTGCTATAATTTTCACATCAGGAAACTGTTCTTTGATGTATGTGGCTGTTCCGCTTAACAAACCACCTCCTCCAACGGGAGTCATGACTATATCGAGGTCTTTATGCCGCTGCATCAGTTCCAAAGAGGCAGTGCCCTGCCCGCATATCACTTCCCACTGATTATACGGATGGACCATTGTAGCGCCTGTTTTTAGCACCACTTCTTCCAGGGTCTTTTCACGCGCTTCTAATGTCGCCTGACAAAATGTAATCTGTGCTCCATACCCAGCCACAGCCTTCTTTTTGATCTCAGGTGCATTTTCAGGCATTACAATATGCGCAGCAATACCATTTATTTTAGCTGCCAGGGCAAGTGCAGCTGCATGATTACCCGATGAATGTGTAGCAACACCATTCATTTTGGCAGCTTCACTCAGAGACAAAACCGCGTTAGTTGCTCCCCGGTACTTAAAGGCCCCCACCTTTTGCAGATTCTCACATTTAAAATAAAGTTCAGTATCACAAATGTCATTTATACTCTGACTGGTTAATACTGGTGTCTGATGCACCAGGCCCTTAATCCGTTCGTAGGCATTTATGATATCAGATGATGCAGGACATTTCATGTATAATTACTTCTTAAGTTCGCTTAAAAATTTATCTACAATTGGCCTGGCCCTATGGGCATCCTTGCTAAAAACAAACAGATCAACCGAAGAAGGTGTTCCGGCAACAAATCCGGCTGACACACCTGATTCAAAATCATTTTTAATCATGGATTCTATACCATTATCAGCCAGTATATTCTTAAGGTGTGAAACAGTTAATTCTGTATCTGAATAAATATTGATCAGGTCTTCCATTATAAACTGATTTAAGTTAAACATGTAAATATAGGTTCCCAATAAAGGTATCATAAATAGAGAAGTTTACAAAAGTCATATGAATGCAGTTGAACAAGCGATGATCTTATACATTAAAGGTCCATTAACAACTATTAACCCTAAATAATAAGCATTTAAGTGATTACGGTCAAAAACGGCACATATTTTGAAATTCTATACCCTGAATTTAATTGAACGCCTATGACACGGGTAGAAAAAACAGCATATTATCTGACGCTTATTTGCGGATTGACCACAATAGCTATTTTATCGATCATTATTATACTATCGATATAAGACGGGAAAAAATATTCTCCCTAAAAGGGCCAATGAGAAAGGTCACAAAACACGGAATCTATTTACCATACATTTTGCGACCTATGACAATTCTTGCGCTCATTGCCTGAAGCTAAGATGACAGACAACCACATAATAATAAACTATAGCGCCTTAACCGGCACACAGATATCCACTACAAATTTCCCATCCCGGGGTTCTTGCGTATACATCTCAAAACAAGGTTTGTCATCAGGCTGATAGCCACTCTCAGGAAACCAACTGGCATATACCCAGTTCCAGGCTTCGGCAAACTGATGCGGCTCCACTTCAAACCTGGCTACCACATATTGTCCGCCCTGCACCAGCATTTTACCAACTTCACCATCAACACCCGTATCTTCAGGCACTGTAATACCTATGCTGGTCCTTAACTTCATATCATCCGTAATATTCGGATCATCATGATAGACAGCTATGGATGCCAGGTTTTCTTGTGCCATTAACCCGCGAGGACCTGCCCAGGTCATAATCTTCTGCCATAAACCTCTGAACAATTCTTCATTGCCTTTGTAAGGACCAATGTGACGAACATAAGCTACCGTCATGTCAGGTAACTCTTTAATTTCAATTCCTTTGTTAAGTTTCATACTCGTATTCCATTTAAGTGTTTTAGTATAGGAACAAAAGTAGATGCTTAACTCCTCCTTCACTTTCTCCGGATTGCTATCAACTTGACTTAAATTGCTTTTTTGCCTCATGTGCTTTAACCAAACTGTTGGCGCCTGTCCAAAATGCTGTTTAAAGTTTCTCGAAAAAATTGATATATCAGTAAATCCACATTGATGTGCCACATCATTGACACTAATATTGCGATTCATAACCAGTGTAGTTGCAGCTCGTTGCAGACGTAAGCGTGTTATAAACTGAAAGGGCGTTTCATTCATCAGGCCAATAAAAATGCGATGAAAATGGTATTTGGAGAAACTGGCAGCCAATGCCAACTCATCCAGTGTAAATTGCTTATCCAGATTTGCCTCGATGTAATCGAGTGTTTTATTGATGCGTGCTTTATATTCTCGGCTGGTTTTATGGTTAGGGCTCATGGTGGTGTATTAAATTTGGTAATGCAAGATAATGAAAGTAGTATATACAAAAAATGGTCGCAACAAGCGACCATTTTATATCTATATCAATTCTCTTATTACTTCTTACTCTCTTCAATCTTTGCAATCAACTCATCGAACAAGAACTCCGTGTCAGTTGGTCCGCTCGAAGCTTCAGGGTGAAACTGTGTTGAAAAGAATGGCTTTGTTTTATGCTTAACACCTTCATTGGTGTTATCGTTTATATTGACGAAGAACGGCTCCCATTCATCACTCAGCGTCTCATTATCAAGGGCAAAACCGTGGTTTTGACTGGTGATATAACAAGTATCTGTTCCTACTTTAATAACCGGGTGATTGTGTGCCCTGTGACCATACTTCAATTTGTAAGTGGAAGCACCTGATGCAATTCCTAGTAGCTGGTTACCCAAACAGATTCCGAAAATAGGCTTACCGACCTCAATGGCCTTTTTTATATGCCCGATCGTTACTTCACACATTTGCGGGTCACCAGGACCATTTGACAACATAATGCCATCATAATCCTCTTGTGTAAAGTCATAATCCCATGGGACACGAACAACTGTTGTGTCGCGCTTTAACAGGCAACGTAGTATATTATTTTTAGCCCCTGTATCAACAAGCACTACCTTGTGTTTACCATTCCCGTATACTTTCTTCTCTTTAACACTAACCTTGGCCACAAGGTTTTCTTTGTTAGGATCAACAAAATCGATCTCTTCACCTTCAATTTCGATCTTACCTAACATGGAACCCTTTTCACGCAAAATCATTGTTAAGGCACGAGTATCAATTCCGAAAATTCCCGGCACCTTATTCTGGATTAACCATTCACGCAAACTATTCTCAGCATTCCAGTGACTGTACTCGAATGAATAATCTGAAATAATCAATCCGGAAATGTGAATACGATCTGACTCATGGAATTTAGGAATACCGTTTTCAGTATCATTTTTTGGCACACCATAGTTGCCAATCAGCGGGTAGGTAGAAACAAGGATTTGCCCTTCATACGACGGGTCGGTCAAACTCTCAGGATATCCGGTCATGGCAGTATTAAAAACAACTTCTCCAGCCACTGACTTATGGTATCCAAATGATTTTCCTTCGAAGACAGTTCCGTCTTCCAACACTAACTTAATCTTTTGTACTTCAGGCATACCTTCTAATACTTTTACAATAAATTCTACACAAAAAATGCATCTATTCGAGCTTTAGAATAAATGCATGCACAAGGCTTCCCTTATGCGGCACAAATGTAATAATTATTTATGTGATGAGCGAATTTTTAAGCTTTGTTTGCATATTTATTGTATTTATTTAACCCTAACTGCATATGTATGCATGTTTTCTCCTTAGACGACTCATTTCAAACACAAAAAAGCTTAACTGGTTTTGTTATCATGGACTTTAAGCAGTTCGCGTCATTAAAGCATGCAGTTTCATGATGCAGATAAGCACCATTTTCACCCATGCTTACCTAAATACTCTTCCTGTAAAACTGATTTCTCATGCGCCCTTCATAGCTGATTACGACATGCAAACCCAACAGTCTTTATTGAACATATTTCATACATTTCTCGCTGAAAATGCACATTTTTTTCTTCGGAAACGCTTATGACCTTCTTCGGGACTTCTTCGGGACAACTTCGGATCAACCTCGCTCCCGGCGAGGTTGATCCGAAGCAGGTCCCTGGAAGGCCCGTAAACAGTACGATTCAGCCAGTTCGCCAAAAAGTCACTTTTTACCAGTTATATTATATTTTTTGTTTGATTTAAATTGATCTGTATTACTTGAAAAATGACAAAAAAAAGAGGGACCATGCAAATCTCCCCCATGCAACGGTCCCTCATACCCAATCAACAAAAATTCTTGAATATCTATCTATTGTCTAATTCAATATAATCTGTTCTTTCAGAAACATTTTTATAAGCTGGTCGAATGATTCGTCGGCTCGAGAAAGTAACTTCCTCAATACGATGCGCACACCATCCTGCAATACGCGATACGGCAAATATAGGTGTATAAATCTCCTTCGGTATCTCAAGGCAATCGTAAACAAAGCCACTGTAAAAATCAACATTGGCACAGATCACCTTGGCATTAGCACCTTTAAAGTCGTAAAATACCTGCGGTGCCAAACGCTCAATTGCAGCATATAAATGAAACTCATCAACACGACCTTTCTCAATGGCCAGGGCTTCCGCTTTTTCTTTTAACAATACGGCCCTTGGATCGGAGTTGGTATAAATAGCATGGCCTATTCCATAGATTTTACCAGTATTGTCGAATGCTTCTTTATTCAATATTTTAAGCAAATAAGCTTTAATCTCTTTTTCATTGCGCCAGTCCCTCACATTGGCTTTGATGTTTTCCATCATATCCATCACTTTCAGGTTAGCTCCGCCATGAAGCCCTCCTTTTAGTGATCCCAAAGCCGCGGCAATAGCTGAGTATGTATCTGTTTGCGCCGAACTAACCACACGGGTTGTAAAAGATGAATTATTACCACCACCGTGCTCAGCATGTATTACAAGCGATAAATCCAGCAAATCAGCTTCAAGCTTTGTGTAGTTATTACCCTTAAGCATATACAAAAAGTTTTCGGCAGTGCTCAAGTGAGGCTGTGGGTGGCGAATGACCAATGATTTTTTCTGATAAGAGTGGCGCATACCGAAATAGGAATATGCAACAATTACCGGAAATTTAGCTATCAGGCTAATGGATTGCTGAATCAGGTTTTCCGGTGTCAGATCTTCAGCTTTTTCATCAGCAGTATACAGACCAAGCACTGAACGGGCCAGCATATTCATGATATCCCTTCCACGAAGAGATAAGATCATATTTTTGGAAAAGAATGGAGGCAAATGACGCTCCAGCTCCAATTCGGCTGTAAAAGCATTTAATTCTTCAACACTCGGTAACTGACCTGAAAGCAACAGGTAAGCAGTTTCTTCAAAACCATGACGTCCGGCCGATTGAAAACCTTTTGCCAGCTCTTTCAGCTCTACTCCACGATAAAATAGCTTACCCTCCTTCGGTATTAGCTTACCGTCGATTTTATCATAACCTTCAACATCACCAATGGTGGTTAAGCCCACCAAAACACCTGAGAAATCGGCATTACGCAATCCCCTCTTAACACTGAATTTATCAAACAATGACTTTTCAATATCACTCGATGCAACAGCATCTTTCGCCAATTTCTCAAATATTGCCATACGTTATTTTATTTTATAAGGCCCTGAATGGCTTTCTCAACCTCATCAAAACCAAATTCCTTTATTATTTTATTCTTCTTTTTTTCAATCCTTTCGTTACATAAATTTCCTATGGAACCTTCGTGAGTATGATTAACACGGCCATCGGTATCAAACTGTCCCGATTCAATGGCTAATCCAACCTGTTTGTAGGCATCCCTGAACGGCACACCATTCAAAACAAGTTTATTGACCTCTTCAACACTAAAAGCAAGCTTATACTTTTCATCTTGCATAATATCATGCTTGACCTCAATGTTTTCAATGGCGAAAGTGGCAATCTGCAAACAATCCAACAGTTCATCAAATGCTGGCATATAAAGTTCTTTTATCAGCTGTAAATCGCGGAAATAACCACTTGGTAAATTGGCAGTTATCATTCCAATAGATTCAGGCAAAGCCTGTAATCTGTTACAGTGAGCCCTAAGCAACTCGAACACGTCGGGGTTCTTTTTATGCGGCATTATGCTTGAACCGGTTGTCAGTTCATCGGGTAACTTTATAAAACCGAAGTTCTGACTGGTAAATAAGCAGCCATCCACTGCCAACTTGCCTACTGTTTGAGCAACAGAAGACATGGCATAAGCAACTGTTCGTTCCATTTTTCCCCTTGCCATTTGAGCATAACCGACATTGTAGTTTAAATCCTCAAAGCCCAGTAACTGGGTTGTCATTGAACGGTTCAATGGAAATGATGAGCCATAACCCGCTGCAGTTCCCAAAGGATTTTGATTGGCCGTACGCCAGGCTGCCTGTAACAATAACAGGTCATCAGCCAGACTCTCGGCAAATGCTCCAAACCACACCCCAAATGATGATGGCATAGCAACCTGCAAGTGCGTATATCCGGGTATCAGCACTTCTTTGTGCTCTTCACTTTTTTGCTGCAAGACTGCAAACAGCTTATTCACCGCTTGCACAAGCTCCCTGATACGATGACGGGTGTATAGCTTCAAATCAAGCAAAACCTGATCATTCCGCGAACGTCCACTATGAACTTTCTTGCCCACATCACCCAGTTTACGGGTAAGCATCAGCTCAACCTGCGAGTGAACATCTTCAATACCGTCTTCGATTACAAACTCCCCTTCAGTTGCATATTTATGAAGTGCCTTTAACTCTTCCAGTAAAGCTTCCAGCTCTTCCTTCTGCAAAAGCCCCACGCTCTCAAGCATGGTAATATGCGCCATGGTTCCCAATATATCGAAAGGTGCCAGAAATACATCCAGCTCACGGTCGCGTCCCACCGTGAAATCCTCAATTCGTTTATCAACAGAAGTTCCTTTATCCCACAACTTCATAACTTAACTTTTTAATAGTTAGTAATTTCAATTACCAATCCAAAGAAGTTACTATTTGAAAGAAATAAAAACCCCCATCTTTCGAATTGGCAAATATATTCACTTTTTATTTATAATTATACATTTTTGACAATATTATATGACAATTGTCATTATTTTGAGCCTATATAAATAATGCGACTTCAAAAATCAATTATTATCAGAGCGTTAGTCCATCCAGTAAACCCAGGAAAATATCTACTCCTTCTTCAATTTCCGATAAATAAATATATTCATCCGGGGTATGTGAACGGGCCGAATCACCGCAGCCCATCTTAATGGTCGTAAAATCCATGACGGCCTGATCGGAGGTTGTAGGTGAACCATAGTAGGACAATCCGCGTTCAACACCTCGCTTCACCAATGGATGGTCCATAGGAATAAACGAACTATTCAAGCGAAAAGAGCGTGGCTTGACATCACAATCAACATGCTGCTCTATAATTTGATGACACGCTTCATTGCTATAGTTTTCATTGAGACGCACATCAACAACAAAACGACATGAATCGGGAACGACGTTGTGCTGACTTCCCGCCTCTATTTGAGTCACCGTCATTTTTACAGCCCCCAGGTGAGGCGACACCTTATCGAACTGGTAGGATTGAAACCATTCAATATCTTTCATCGCCTTATACAAAGCATTGTCACCTTCATCACGAGCGGCATGACCGGTTTTACCATGCGCCTCACAATCGAGCACCATCAGTCCTTTTTCAGCTACGGCCATTTGCATTTGTGTTGGTTCTCCAACAATGCCCAGGTCAATTTTACCCAATTCAGGCAAAATAGAAATTACTCCATTGGCTCCCGAATTTTCTTCTTCGGCAGTGGCAGCAAATACCAGGTTATAATCCAGTTCTTTATCCTTTAAGCACAAAAACGTTGCCATTAGCGACACCAGTGGGCCACCTGCATCATTACTACCAAGACCTGTTAATTTATCGCCCTCAAGAGTGGCACCAAAAGGATCGTAGGTCCATTTAGAAGAAGGCCTAACCGTATCCAGATGTGAGTTCAGTAAAATCGTTGGTCTGTTCTCATCCTTCTCTCCGGCCCAGCACCATAGATTATTTCCTTTACGATTCACATTCAGGCCATTCTCCTTCAAATATCCGCCCATTACATTGGCCACGTCATCCTCTTCACCACTAAAGGACTGTATTGTTATTAACTGCTTCAGTAATTCTTTGGCTTCAGCAGTATATTTTGCTTGCTTCTCTGTCATAAATCAATCGATTGTCAGTAGGGTACCTGATGAAAAACCGTTTTTAAGCCCTTCTGTATTTGTAATATAAACCTCTGAAACCCCTTGTTTCAGAGCGGCAAATCCATTATCCAGCTTAGGGATCATTCCATCGGAAATAACTCCTGATTCCTTGTGTTCCGAAAAAAGATCACTGGTCAGATTCGCAATGACCGAATCATCATTATCAGGATTCTCCAACACTCCTTTTTTCTCGAAACAATAGACCAGTGACACCCTGAAAGTGGAGGCAAAAGACCTGGCCAGTTCGGCAGCCATTGTATCAGCATTGGTATTCAACATCTGACCTCTGCCATCATGAGTAAGCGGTGCCACCACAGGTATAACCCCATTTTTTACCAACTCCTCCAATTGCTCAGTGTTAACGGATGTAACATCGCCTGCATACCCGTAATCAACCTCCTTAACAGGACGTTTCACTGCACGAACACAATCCAGATCGGCACCGGTCAGTCCAATCGCCTGTTTATTCAAAGCCTGCAATTGAGCTACTATATTTTTATTGACCAAACCGCCATAAACCATCACCACCACATCAAGCATCTCATGATCAGTTATACGACGGCCATCCACCATTTTTGTCTCTACGCCCAACTTCTCAGCCATTGCCGTAGCTGAACGACCTCCTCCGTGAACCAGTATTTTTTGACCTGCTATACTGGCAAAATCCTTTATAAAGGCTTTTAACGATTCTTCTTCTTCAACAACCTTGCCACCCACTTTAACTATGGTTAGTCTATCGTGCATAATCGTAGTATTTATTAATAACTAAGCGGGACGAACTTGCCCCTTTCCTTTTATGATCCATTTATAAGATGTCAGCTCACGCAAACCCATTGGGCCACGGGCATGGAGCTTTTGAGTACTGATACCGATCTCAGCTCCCAGACCAAACTGGGCACCATCAGTAAATGCAGTGCTGGTATTGACATAAACAGCAGCGGCATCCACCTCGTTCACATATCGTTCAATTACATGAGCATCTTCAGCTATTATGGCCTCACTATGTTTTGAACTATACCGGTAGATATGATCCAGGGCAGCATCAAGATTATCAACCGTTTTAACACTAAGCTTCAGTGACAGGAACTCGGTTCCAAAATCAGCTTTTGTGGCTTTATGAAGTAATTGATCCGGGTAATGACCTTTAAGCTGCTTATGCGCCCTTTCATCTGCAAAGATCTCAACCTGACGTTCAGCCATTTGGTGTACCAGCCCTGGCAATTCATTCAGGCGTTTTTGATGTAATACCAGACAATCGAGTGCATTACATACGCTTACCCGACGTGTTTTTGCGTTACAGATCACTTGTTTACCCAGCTTAAGATCTCCCGACTCATCAAAATATGTATGAACAATACCTGCACCGGTTTCAATTACAGGCAACCTGGCATTATCACGCACCGAGTCAATTAAACCTTGTGAACCACGAGGTATAAGTACATCTACATAACCAACTGCATTCATCAACTCGTCAGTTGCTTTTCTGTCAGAAGGCAAGAGCTGAATAATATCCGGATCAAGCCCCCGCTTGTCAAGTACTTTTTTAATAATCTCAATCAAAACCTTATTGCTAAACTCTGCGTCTCTGCCACCCTTAAGCACACATGCATTACCAGAGCGTAAGCAAAGCGCAAACACATCAATGGTAACATTGGGGCGAGCTTCATATATCACTCCCACTACACCCAGAGCAACCCTTTTCTTTTCAAGAACAAGTTCATTGGGTAAAACCCGACTCTCCAGTACCTCCCCAACAGGACAGGGCAAAAGGGCTACACTTTCGGTATCCGATGCAATTGCATCAATCCGGTCTTTGGTCAGTTTCAGGCGATCATATTTAGGATTATCCTCCGCCATCCGTTCCAAATCCTTATGATTGGCAGCCACAATTACATCAGCAGCTAAGCGTAGTTCTTGTGCCAATGATTGAAGAACCAATGCCGATTCATCTGCTCCAATGCGTGTCATGCATCGCGATGCTTTCTTTACATTATCAAAATACGTTTGGTACATATTCTATGGATTAGCTTGATTAACTTATAAACTCGGGAAAAACATAGAGGTAATCGTAATGGATCAAAGGTTTGTATTTTTTATCATGCTGATGTTTTATAGCTTTCACATAACTGTATGAAACCTTTCCTATACCAACTGCCTGCCCTTCTTCATTGCGGATCTTGATTAAATCGCCTTTTTCAAAATTCTCAGAAAACCGCACAACCCCGGCAAGCAAGAGACTGCTTGCCCTACTGGAACATAGGGCATTAAAGGCGCCTTTATTAATGACGACCTCAGACTTAACAAAACCTTCTGAAAAGGCGATCCATTGCTTCACTGCCGGATAGCCTTCTCCCGCTTTAAAATGTGTATGAATAACACCCTTACTATTTGTCATCAGCTCACTGATGATACCATCTTTTGTACCATTGGCAATGTGTACATTAATACCGGACATGGCCGACTTTTGTGCCACCCGGCATTTAGTGAGCATACCACCTCGTCCAAAATCAGACTTCGCAGTTGTAATAAACTGCTCAAGGTTCTTTTCTTCTGCGCTGATCTCCGGAATAACGCGTGCATCAGCATCATTGGGATGTCCATTATAGATACCATCAACATTAGAAAGAATCAATAAACCCCGGCAGGCCATCATAGAAGCCATCATACCACTCAGCTCATCGTTATCGGTAAACATAAGTGCGGTAACCGATACAGCATCGTTTTCATTGACAATAGGCAATACTCCATTCTCCCACAGCGCATTCACGCAATTCTTCATATTCAGGTAATGCTCACGTGTACTAAAATCCTGTTTGGTTACCAAGACCTGGGCTATCTGAATATTATGCAGATCAAATAGCTGGGCATAAAGATTCATCAACTTAACCTGCCCCACCGATGAGAGCAACTGACGCTGCGAAACACGATCTGTTTTTTTATCCGGCACAACAAGTCCGCGAGCTGAAGCCACTGCCCCTGAAGATACAAGAACCACCTTCTTCCCTTCTTTGTGCAAACGCGCTATTTGAATAACCAATTCATTGATGCGACTTTTATTTAAGCCACCACTGGAATTAGCCAGCACATTGGAGCCAATTTTTATACATACCTTGTCATACATAGGCCCTTACTTACCATTCTCAATCTTATTAAACGAAGTAAGCAGACCTTTAATAAGTGACGAACTAAAGCCCTGATGTTCCATTTCATTGAGGCCGGAAATGGTAACACCACGTGGTGTTGTCACCTTGTCAATTTCATCCTCGGGGTGGGTGCCTTTCTGAATCAGCAGGTCAGCAGCACCTTTAATGGTTTGAGCAGAGATCTGAAGGGCCAGTTTCGACCCAAAACCTATTTCTATCCCACCTTGTGTAGCAGCTCGAATAAAACGCATGGCATAGGCAATGCCACAGGCTGCCAAAACAGTAGAAGCTGCCATTAATTCTTCAGGAATAATAATCGCCTCACCCATTTGCGAAAACAACTCGAGCACTTTACCCTCCTGCTCCTCTGAAGCATTAAAGGCAGAAACACAAGTCATTGACTCCCCAATTTCAATCGCTGTATTGGGCATCGCTCTGAAAATCGGCAGTTGAATAGGGCAATAGGACTGTATTTGTTCAGAAGAGATACCTGTTGCTAAAGAAATCAGAATTGTATCTTCTGACAATTCCGGTGCAATTTCTTTCACAACGGCTTCGAGCTGATATGGCTTTACTCCAAGTAAAACAATATCAGCACCTTGTGTTGCCGCACAATTATCTTTAGTGACAACAACACCTCTTTCCTTAAATTCAGCCAATAAAGACGTTCGTCTTCTGGTTATTGCAATTTGCGAAGCTTGCAAGAGGTTATTTGATAATAACCCTTTTGCTATGGCGGTACCCAAGTTACCGCCACCGATAATAGCTACTTTATCAACTTTCATGCTGTCAATTTTTGAGTTGCTCTTGTATCAACTTATAAGAGAAACAAAGTTTGAACTTATAAACTTACACAAAAACAGTCAAAATTCCCGCAGAAAGCTTATTTTGTGCCGCTGTCCGGAATTTCTACTTCCACATGCCCCCAGTTTTCCCCCGACTTTATTCGGTACAATTGCATTTCACTAATTCCAAATTCTCTGGCTATCAGTTTCAATCTGGTTTTGCGATTAGGATCATTGATCTTCATCTTCAATCGCATCACCTGGGTAGCAGTGAGTTTATGTCCCTGTTGAGTTTTGCGTCCTTTTTGTTTCTCCCTGGCCTCAAGTACAGATGGATTCTTTTGCTGATGCTCAAACATCTGCTCCTTATTGGACCACTGAAGATTTTCAATAAAATTGTTTGATTTGTTGTAATCAAGATGGATTACATACTCCTGGTCGGGTGAAGTTTTTGGAAGAAACAACTCTGCCACCAACTTGTGAACATAGAAGGTTTTTGATTTTCCAAATGGTCTCAACGGCAAGGTCGGATACCCTCTTAACTTGCCACCTCTGATATAATCTCCTTCTTCAATCGTTTCGGTAAAACTGATTATTCTACCATAGCTCGAAATAGCGTATCTCTTTTTTAAAGCGCCCTTTTCAAACTCTAATTCTTTCCATTCTTCGTTCCAGTACGATCTTACCATTTTAGCTACATATTATCCACTGTCAACAGAAGCCTCAAGACTATCAATAAAATAATCTATATGGCTCTCATTGAGAGTCATTGGAGGCAATAACCTCATTGTACATGTGCCGGAAACGCCGGTAAAAATATAATTTTTTAGCAATAACTCCTTCCTTATTAATGCAATATTTTCATTTTTTTCGATCGCCAGCATCAGACCAACACCACGAAGCTCTTTAATACCGGGCATTACAGAAAGTTTGTCAAAAAGGTATTTTCCACTTTTATTAACGTTCTCCAGTAACTTTTCTTCTTGCATTATTTCCAAAACAGCCAAACCAGCAGCACATGCAAGGTAGTTTCCTCCAAATGTTGTTCCCAACATCCCTTTAGCAGCCTTAATCTCAGGCGAGATCAATACTCCTCCTATTGGAAATCCATTACCCATTCCCTTTGCCATGGTGACAATATCAGGCTGAATATCTGAATACTGAAAAGCAAAGAACTTACCACTACGCCCATAACCCGACTGTATTTCATCAAGAATTAACAGCGTATTGTATTTTTTACAGACCGACTGAAGTTGTTTAAGAAAATCGGCAGACGGTATATGAATACCGCCAATTCCCTGTATTCCCTCAATAATAACTGCCGCGACCTCCTTTGTTGACAAGGCTTTATCAACAGCTTCCATATCCTGCCAGGGCACAATTTCAATATCGTGCGACGCATTAAAAGGCGCGACAATTTTCTGATTATCAGTGATCGCCACAGCACCTGACGTTCGTCCGTGGAAACCACGTTCAAACGCTACAATTTTACTTCTGCCGGTGTAAAATGAAGCTAGCTTCAACGCGTTTTCATTGGCCTCAGCACCTGAATTACACAAGAATAACTGGTACTCGTCCATTCCGCTCAACTGCCCCAGCTTATCGGCTAACTCTTGCTGCATAGGGTTTTGGACCGAATTACTGTAAAAGCCAATATTCTTTAACTGTGAACTGATCCGGTTGACATAATGAGGATGACTGTGTCCTACTGAAATAACAGCGTGACCTCCGTACAGATCAAGGTATTTATTACCCTCATCATCCCACACATAACAATCCTGCCCCCTGACCGGTGTTATATCAAATAGTGAATAAACATCGAATAAATTCATAGCAAATCAGTTGTTAGACCCCTTATAAATCGGGTAAGACAATAGGAAATACACCTAAAGCCTGTAGAATATTTTTAAAAGTACAAATGTGTTTTTGTTTAGGATGAAGTACCACGGACCAGAGTCCGTGGTACTCAAAGCAGTTGATCTTCATACAAAGAAGAATGAACACCTAAAATTTAAACCAAATAACCTGTGTAAATTAACGTTCTAAAATGCCACAGGCTTTAAGTGAAGACCCTCTGCTTCATCCAAACCAAATAAAAGATTCATATTGTGAACAGCCTGACCAGATGCTCCTTTGAGCAAATTATCAATCGCACTTACAATATGTAGTTTTGTTCCGTGTTTGTTAACACTCACCAATGCCTTGTTGGTATTAACGACCTGTTTAACATCCGGATTTTTGTCCACAACGAATGTAAACCGATGATTACTGTAATAATCGCTGAACAGTCCCTTCGCCTCTTGCTCAGACAGATCACTATCCAGGTAAACAGAAGCCAATATTCCACGAGGATAATTACCACGCATTGGCACAAAATTGATATCCTTACTAAAGCCAGGCTGCAACTGCAGCACAGACTCCCCGATTTCACCCAGGTGCTGATGCTCAAATGACTTATATACCGAGGCATTATTATTACGCCAGCTAAAATGCGTTGTTGACGTACATGCCTGTCCCGCTCCGGTTGAACCGGTTACCGCATGAATATGCACTTCATTGAGTCGCGTTGCACTGGCCAGCGGCAATAATGCCAATTGAATAGCCGTGGCAAAGCATCCCGGATTAGCAACCTTATCGCTCTGCTTAATGAGTTCATGGTTTAGTTCGGGCAAACCGTATATAAAACCGTCAGATGATTCCTTCAGGCGATAGTCATTACTAAGGTCAATTATCTTACCCTTATATGATGGCGGAATAGCTTCTACAAAGCTACGCGAACGCCCATGTCCCATGCATAAGAACAGTACATCAGCATTGTAATCAACATCAGAGCAAAAAACCAGTTCTGTTTCGCCAATCAGGTCGGTATGAATATCAGTTAAAGGCAAACCGGCCTGACTATTACTCTGAACAAAAGCGATGGTTGCCTTAGGATGATTCAATAGTATCCGGATCAACTCACCGGCTGTATAACCAGCCCCTCCTATGATTCCAACTTTAATCATCGCTATCCTTTAAGTCAAGTTGCCCTTTGTTAACCGCATTAAAAATCTTCATTGGTGTAGCCATAATGGTTGTAAAGCCCTCAACGTCACTGGCGGTCCAGGCCTTATTCATCTCACCGTACTCACCAAAAGCACTACTCATCAGGTCATGCTCAGAATCGATACCAACAACCTCGAAACGATACGGTTTTAATGTGATAATGACTTTACCTGTAACATTCGTCTGCGAACTCTCCAGGAACTTCTCAATATCACGCATCACCGGTTCCAGGTATTGCGACTCGTGCAAAAACATACCATACCAGTTGGCCAGCTGCTCTTTCCAATGCATTTGCCATTTGGTTAACACATGTTTCTCAAGAACACGGTGTGCATTAATTATCAACAAGGGTGCGGCAGCTTCAAAACCAACCCTGCCTTTAATTCCAATTATAGTATCACCCACATGCATATCACGACCAATAGCATAGGCAGCACCCACCTCCTCGATCTTCTGGATAGCCTTTATAGGGTCGTCATATACCTCATTATTGACGGTTGCCAATTCTCCTTTTACAAAACCCAATTCCAGGGTTTCTTCCCCATCTTTTTGCAACTGGCTTGGATAAGCATCATTGGGCAGGGTCTGGTCCGATGTCAGTGTTTCTTTACCACCAACACTGGTTCCCCACAAACCTTTATTGATCGAATACTCCATCTTGGTCCAGTCACGAACAACGCCTCTTTCTTTCAGGTAATTTATTTCCTCTTCACGCGATAATTTTAAATCACGTATTGGAGCAATCACCTGAATATCGGGTGCCAATACCTGGAACGTTAAGTCAAAACGGATCTGATCATTACCTGCCCCCGTGCTTCCGTGAGCTATATATTTAGCACCTATGGAACGTGCAAAATCAACAATAGCAAGAGCCTGAAAGATTCTTTCAGAGCTAACGGAAAGCGGATAAGTATTATTCTTCAGAACATTTCCATAAATCATGTAACGGATGCAGCGTCGGTAGTAGCGCCTGGTCACATCAAGTGTTGCGTGCTTTGCAACTCCCAACTCATAAGCTTTTGTTTCAATATCGTTTAGCTCATCATTGCTAAACCCACCAGTATTAGCTATAGCCGAGTAAATCTCCAGATTTTTCTCCTCAGCCAAATACTTCACACAAAATGAAGTATCTAATCCTCCACTGTACGCTAAAACTACCTTTTCCTTCATCGTTAATTATTTATCAAATGTCTATTACGCCATTATTCCTTTTAAAAGATCACCATCTGTTAGTAAGAGGTCTTACTTGTTAAAACAGAGCGGTAATACTCTTGAGGCCTCTGCCTATTTTACTGTCTGATCTTTTCACCGCATTCTTAATCCGCGAAAGCACTTTAACTGATTTTTTCTCCACCCCATTCTTGCGGGCCGGATCAAATAACATACCAGTACATAAGCAATGTTTTCTTTCGGTTCGAACTAAAATATCATAGTTAACACAGCTCTTACAGCCCTTCCAGAACTGCTCATCATCAGTTAATTCAGAGAATGTTACCGGTCGATAACCTAAATCTGAATTGATCTTCATAACAGCCAGACCTGTTGTTAAACCAAATATCTTTGCCTGCGGATATTTTTCACGTGACAACTCAAAAGCTTTTGTTTTAATGGCTTTCGCCAGGCCATGCCCCCTGAATTTATCAACTACTATCAAACCTGAGTTAGCCACAAATTTATCGTGTCCCCAGGTTTCGATGTAACAAAACCCGGCAAACTCTTCTCCCTGTAAAGCCATAATCGCCTTTCCTTCTTCAATCTTCTTTTGAAGATATTCAGGACTACGCTTAGCTATACCCGTACCACGCACCTTTGCTGCATCAGCAATGGTATTCAACACCACATCTACATAGTTAAGATGTTCTTCAGTCGCGACAAATATGTTAAACTTGCTCATTTCTTTAAGTTGCTTAGTGATTCAGGCAGAAATCAGAAGAAGTTCCCCTGCAGCCTTACCTGATCTATTTAAATAGCCAAACGTGACTTGAGCATTTTCAGAAGTTTGTTTTCGACACATTACACTTCTGCTCTATCCCTGATCAACTATAATTACAATGTCTTTTCTTTAAGACCTGGCATAAACAATGAAAGAGCATTGATGACATCCGATTTAGAAACTCCCTCGCGACTGATCAATAATATAGTATCGTCGCCAGCTATGGTTCCAAGAATTTCATATGGTCCGTGACTATCAATGACTGAGGCAATGCCATTGGCAAAACCCGGCCTTGTTTTCATAATAGCCAGATGACCCGAAAACTCAATCGATTCCACTCCGCTTACCGGAAACTCTTCATGTTTTGCAGGTTCTTCCTGTTTTTGTGCCGATTCAGGTACTACATACTTATAACCTGTTTCAGCATCGGGCACTTTTGCCACCTTAAGGTATTTTAAATCACGCGACAAGGTGGCCTGCGTAATTTTATAACCTTCTGCTTCAAGCAAGACAACCAATTCTTCTTGTGAACTCACTTTTTTAGAACTGATGATTTGCTTGATCGCGATTAATCGTTGTGCTTTAATTTTCATTTGGTTCTTCTTCTTTGATGAATGTATATTTATACATCCACGATGCAAATTTATTCAATAATTATTAATTTCAAAGCTGTTTTTTGCAAAAAATATGTATTTTTGCACGACAATAATTTATAAAACGCATAAAACAGCAGTCAACGGGTGACTAATTCTGGTCTGTACATACGCTTATCTGACTACACTCTGCAAGGGGTCTCCCCACTGTTTTTCATTCATTTTCCTATCATCCGGATCATCCACTCGCACTTTAACAGGGCGGGCGTATCAGCATGCATAAAAATGAATGATTTTGTAGAAAAAACAGGTAACAAATGTCAGTTTGCATTAAAAAACTGCATAATTATAGACAAAAGATGTTAAAATTTGAGCTGTTTTGCACCTTATGAAGTTGTTTATTGTCTTAGATGTTTGGAACTTGCTTAGTGGTTTGGGCAAGTTTTATTGTGAGAAAAAGAAAACAATATAAATAAGAATAATATGAAGAAGAACGTCAAAAAGGTAGTGGTTCTGGGTTCAGGTGCACTGAAGATCGGTGAAGCAGGCGAGTTTGATTACTCTGGCTCACAAGCATTAAAAGCACTGAAAGAAGAAGGCATTGAAACGGTGTTAATCAATCCGAACATTGCCACAGTTCAAACATCAGAAGGTATTGCCGATAAGATATACTATCTGCCGGTAACGCCATACTTTGTTGAAGAGGTGTTTAAAAAAGAAAAACCAGAAGGTATTCTTTTGGCATTTGGTGGACAGACAGCGCTTAACTGTGGTACTGCATTATATCAGGCAGGTACTTTAGAGAAGTATAATGTTGAGGTACTAGGTACGCCAGTACAAGCCATCATCAACACGGAAGATCGTGAGATTTTTGCCAACCAGCTTCGAAAAATTGACGTTAAAACACCTGTCAGCATTGCGGTAACCTCTGTTGAAGAAGCCGTTGAAGCATCTAAAAAGATCGGCTTCCCGATTATTGTTCGCGCAGCTTACACGCTTGGAGGAATGGGTTCTGGTTTCTGTCACTCAACGGAAGAGTTGATTGAGCGTGCTGAAAACGCCTTCTCTTATTCGAACCAGATATTGGTTGAAGAATCGTTAAAAGGCTGGAAAGAGGTAGAGTATGAAGTAGTGCGCGATGCCTACAACAACTGTATCACTGTATGTAACATGGAAAACTTTGACCCGCTTGGTATCCATACCGGGGAGTCGATTGTAGTAGCTCCATCACAAACACTTTCCAATGCCGAGTACCATAAATTACGTGAACTGGCTATTAAAATCATCCGCGACATTGGTATTGTAGGTGAGTGTAATGTGCAGTATGCACTTGACCCATACTCAGAAGATTACCGTGTGATTGAGGTTAACGCCCGCCTGTCGCGTTCATCAGCGCTAGCATCAAAAGCAACCGGCTACCCATTGGCCTTTATTGCTGCCAAGCTTGGGTTAGGCTATAGCTTACACGAGTTGAAAAACTCGGTGACCAAGACAACAACGGCCTTCTTTGAGCCGGCATTGGATTACATCGTGTGTAAGATTCCTCGTTGGGATTTAGGGAAGTTCTCTGGCGTATCAAAAGAAATTGGCTCAAGCATGAAATCGGTTGGTGAGATTATGGCCATTGGTCGTAATTTTGAAGAAGCCATCCAGAAAGGTTTACGTATGGTTGGCCAGGGCATGCATGGCTTTGTTGGCAACCAGCCTTTTGCCAAAGATGTTAAGAAAGAATTGGAAGAGCCTACGGACCAGCGTGTATTTGCCATTGCCCAGGCCTTTGAGCAAGGAGCTTCGGTGGATGAAATCCATGAGATGACCCGCATCGACAAATGGTTCCTTGAGAAGCTAAAGAATATATCAGACCATGCCAACCTATTGGGCGAGTACAATGCTTTAGATAAATTACCGGAAGATGCATTGCTGGATGCCAAAAAAATGGGATTCTCTGATTTCCAGGTGGCACGTTTGGTGTTGAAATCGCAAAACATGGAAGAGGGCTTATTGAAAGTTCGCGACTTCCGTAAAGCCAATGGCATCACCCCTGTTGTGAAGCAAATTGATACCATGGCGGGTGAGTTCCCGGCGCAAATTAACTACCTGTACTTAACGTATAGCGGTGCCACACATGATATTGACTACGAAAAAGATGGCAAATCAGTAGTGGTATTAGGTTCGGGTGCCTATCGAATTGGTTCATCAGTGGAATTTGACTGGTGTAGTGTAAACGCACTGAATACCATTAACAAGCAGGAGAATCATCGCTCGGTGATGATTAATTACAACCCTGAAACAGTAAGTACCGACTACGACATGTGCGACCGTCTGTACTTTGATGAGTTAACTCAAGAGCGCGTATTAGATATTATTGACCTTGAAACACCTAAGGGTGTGATTGTGTCGGTGGGCGGTCAGATACCGAATAACCTGGCCATGAAGCTACATCGTCAGCAGGTGCCGATCTTAGGTACATCGCCGGAAGATATTGACCGTGCCGAGAACCGTCAGAAATTCTCAAGCCTCTTAGATGAGCTGGGCGTTGACCAGCCACGATGGAGCGAGCTGACATCCATCGAAGACATCTTCACCTTTGTTGATGAAGTAGGCTTCCCGGTATTGGTGCGTCCATCGTACGTATTATCAGGTGCTGCCATGAACGTGGTATCTAACAAAGACGAGCTGGAGCATTTCCTAACATTAGCAGCCAACGTATCGAAGGAATTTCCGGTTGTAGTATCGGAATTTATCGAGCAGGCTAAAGAGATTGAAGTGGATGCAGTGGCTAACAACGGCGAAGTGGTAGGTTATGCCATTAGTGAGCACGTGGAGTTTGCCGGTGTACACTCGGGTGATGCAACCATCGTATTCCCGCCACAGAAATTATATGTAGAAACCATCCGTCGTGTGAAGCGCATTGCACGTGAAATTGCAAAAGGCTTGAACATTACCGGTCCGTTTAACATGCAGTTACTGGCTAAAGACAACGATATTAAAGTGATTGAGTGTAACCTGCGTGCGTCACGTAGTTTCCCATTCGTATCGAAGGTATTGAAGGTAAACCTGATTGACCTGGCTACACGTGCCATGCTTGGCTTACCGGTTGAGAAACTGACCAAGAGCTCGTTCGAACTGGATTACGTGGGTATTAAAGCGCCTCAGTTCTCATTCGCCCGATTAGCCAAGGCCGACCCGGTATTGGGTGTTGACATGTCATCAACCGGTGAGGTTGGTTGTATTGGCGACAACTATTACGACGCCATCCTGCAATCGATGTTAGCTGTTGGTTACCGCATTCCTGAAAAGAACATTTTAATATCATCAGGTCCGGCACGTTCGAAACTGGAATTGCTACAAAGTGCCAAGATGCTGAAAGAACGTGGCTATAACTTATTTGCGACCGGTGGTACACACAAGTTCTTTGCTGAGAATGGTGTGGAAACAACCTTGCTTCACTGGCCAAGTGAAAACAAGTCGCCTAACACAGTTGATTACATCCGTGAGAAGAAGATTGACTTTGTGATTAACATTCCGAAAAACCTGAGCAAGGATGAGCTGAAGAATGGTTACTCGATCCGTCGCGATGCCATTGACTTTAACATTCCGTTGATTACCAACGCCCGCTTAGCAAGTGCCTTTATCTATTCGTTCTGCAAATGGGGACAGGATAAGATTAGCATTAAGCATTGGGATGAGTATAAGTAGGAATTAGTCAGAAGTTAACAGGCAGTAGTCAGAAGAGATTGACAGCCTGAATAGAGGTCATTAGATTATTAGGTCGATAGGCTACTAGATAGAGCCCTGCATCGTTGGATGTGGGGCTTTTCTTATATCAAACAAAATTGATAAACTTTGAATGCGAAACAACGCACAAAATGGCATATTTATGGCAGTAAAAAACGTGTTTGGCACTTACCCAACTGAACTTAATATGATTAAAGCCCCTGAAGGCTTTGTCGTTAAATTTAATGAGTTGGTGACTAAAATTGAAGCTGTACACCAGATACAGCAAGGCAATATCACGGGTGCCCGACAGCTAAAACTCAAAGAAGAAACCGAGATGATTGACGCTACGGTGAAGCTGGCTGCTACCATGTATGTATATGCACAGGTTAACGACATGCCTGACCTGCAAGACAGGTGTGCTGTGTCGCCCTCGCAACTGGAGCGCATGCCCGACGAAAAGGTAAGAATGACCAGCTTTAATGTGTATGATGATGCTGTGAAGCCGTGAGATGTATCAGGCAATTATGGCCAAACTGCAGAAGATGAACACAGCTAAAGGAAGATCGCATCCTAATACGCAACCAAAGAATAATCAATTAATCTTATATTTATTAACCCCTAAATCACCTAAGAATGAAACAGATTAAAAAAGAAACACTATTTGCTTTGCTAGCGACATTGCTAATATGTGTAGGGTGTGACAAAAACAATGACCCACCACCCGACAATGAATTAAACGGACGTACCACCGCCATTTTTAACCCCGATAAGAAATATGGTACCGTAACCGACATTGAAGGCAATGTGTACAAAACCATAGTAATTGGTAAGCAAACCTGGATGGCCGAGAACCTGCGTGTTACCCGTTTTCGCAATGGCGATGCCATACCCAATATTACCGATAACGACAAGTGGAGTATACAGGCAGTGGCGGCCTATTGCAATTATAATAACACCGAGGACCTGGACACCATAGCTACATACGGCCGCCTCTACAACTGGTATGCTGCAGCCGACAGCCGCAATATTGCACCCAAAGGCTGGCGCGTGGCAACACCCGACGACTGGAATATACTAATAGACTACCTGGGCGGCGAAACCATTGCCGGTGGCAAACTTAAAGAAGCCGGGAATGAACACTGGGAATCACCCAATGAAGCCGATAACAGCAGCGGCTTTACTGCTCAGCCAGGGGGATTTAGATTTAATGATGAAGATATAAAAGGCATCGCTTTGTATGGCTATTGGTGGAGCACTGGTCAAAATGGATCGTCAGCTGCACGCCTTCAATTGTTTTCCTGGAGCCAAGAAGTTTATAAAGAAATGAGAAGTATGAATACTGGATACTCCATACGTTGTATTAAAGAATGAATAATTTAAAACCTAACAAAATGAAAACCCTTATACAAATTTTAGTTATTTTATTTTTGACAAGTGCAAGTTGTTTAGCTCAGTCTTTTACTGTATCTGTTCCGTCAACATATGATTGTGGCGACTACATTGTCCCCTTAAAACCGGGAGCAACACATACTTTTGCAGTTGAGGTTAAAAACAGCAGTTCAAAATCGCAAACTGTTTCGGTTAGGAAATACGCTATGGGCAATGTTCAGGATTGGATGAGCTTTTCAACTGTGAGTATGATTATTTCGGCGGGGCAAACCGGCACATTTCAGTTTACTATTAAAGTACCAGCTGGTACATCTGAGAATGTTTATACGCTGCCTTTAAGATTTGATGCAAGAGATGACCAAAACAATGTGACACCTTTCGGTGGGAATGAGCAGTATATTATTGTTGACAGTTCAAAACCAAATACGCCAACCTTTTCGTACTACACTACAAGTAAAGCTGTTCATGTATACGATTGGAGTAGTTGGGATTATATGTCGAATACATATACCACAAACAATAATACTGCCGGCATAGGGGGCATTAAGCACTATGTACTTAACTTAGGCTCCCGCTTTTTAGTGTTCGAAAAGAAGTTTTATAAACGTATAGATCTATGCATCATGTAAATCAGCTCTCCTCCTTACAAAAAGCTACTCTTTATACGCATTATTGTTAAACACATATTTGACTAATGCAATTAGTTAATGCACTATGATTCAATAAATTAAACCGTCTTAATATTTCATATGTATAATTATATTTAGTATCTTTAGTGTATGATACACAAGGGATACGATAATTATTTCAAAGGCTTTTTATCTGATTATAGGCTTGAAAAAAGAGCAGAGGAAGTATTAAAT